>CAJQKX010000078.1 GCA_905479025.1 uncultured Paraglaciecola sp. | reverse complement strand
GATTGAGCGAACCTTCGCATGGCTGGGGCGCTGCCGCCGCCTGTCAAAAGATTGGGATAAATCTATCGCCAGCGCACAGGTTTGGATCCTCATTGCCCACATTCGACGCGTCACCCGCTATCTCGCAAGATCCTGAAAGTAAGCGGTTAGTTTTGAGCCAGACTCTCAGAATAGATGTCAGTAGATTTAGACTAGGAGAGCACTTTCAAGGGGCAGGCTTTAAGGCGAATAACCACGGTGAAAATTAGTTGTGCGTGAACCTTTCTGTGGACTGGATACAATAGCATATCCTGCAAGTCCCACTAAGAATACAATCATCGTTCCGAAAATAAGTACCCGCATCGTCTACTGCCCTAACCAGAGTTAAAAGTTGCTATCATTTCTTAAATAAGGACGCAAAATAAATATTGAACCTACCGTTATGTTTGTCCCGGCCTTGGGTTTTGCTCTTGGTGTGTGACTAAAGCAAAAATATCAAGTTTTAGATGGGAGTTGCTTAATTTTTTTTGAGGTAGATCCGATCTAAGGTAATTTTGAGTTGTATTACCGGAAGCACAAGCAACGTTACTTAGTACTGGAATCATACGGGCTAGGCATGCTGGTGAAACGCACCTTGCAAGAATCCAAGGTATTAATTAACTCCGCAAGTCTTTAGATTACCGATGACGGTATGGAAAATTTTACGACTAAAGTGTCAACCGCTCATTAATGGGCGCAAACATACCAAATCTTTTGACGTCTATTGAGTTAGGGTCCAGTAATTATCTCAAATAAATAAATTTCTTAATAGATCATCGCACGTATATCGTAGATTCAATTTAGGACGATAAAATATAGATTTTTCTAATTGATTTGATAATTATTCAATCTGTGAAGCAGCATACGGAAGCCTTTGGCAAACAAAAAATTCATACTCCTGCCTGCAAATTGTTGCAAAGCTGTTACTTTTCAATTGATAGACACGAATGTTTTGATAAGCTGAGGTTATGAAAATGATGTCTGATAACGATTAACGAATGCCTGAGTAGTAAGGTCTCTGTGTCTGTTTGAAATTATTGCGGCAATCAAAGTTCATCATATTCGACAATTTAGCTTGTGTCATTCCCTGCCAAACCAAAGGAAACAGAAGATGTTAATCAAGTCAAAAAATAATACCCAATTCCCAAAAGTGACTATAATTGACAAGGCTCCAGAGGCTTTTAAATTTTTCTTGTCAACAGTTACGGCCGCATGTATCGCCGCACCGACCCTTGCGGGCGAGCTGTTGGTTTATTCCAGTACGGATGCAGATAATCTCAAATATTACATGGAGGAATTCCAAAAAGATAATCCCGATATTAAAGTCAATGTTGTGCGCGAATCTACGGGAACAATGGCCGCCAAAATGATGGCTGAAAAAGATAACCCGCAAGCAGATTTCCTTTTTGAAATGGCGGCAACTGTCGCGCTCAACATGGAATCCCAAGGGATGTTTCACGAATACACGCCCGTGGGGATGGACAAGATAGACCCTCGTTATGTTGACACAATAGCACCTGTTACCTGGGTTGGAAACTATGGCTGGGCCGGTTGCATCTGCTGGAACAGGATCGAAGCTGAGAAGCTTGGTTTGCCAAAGCCAACATCTTGGGCAGAGTTGGTAAACCCGATTTATAAAGGTCACATTTCGATGCCAAATCCAGCCTCATCTGGCACAGGATTCCTTGATGTGTCCAGCTGGATGCAGATTATGGGCGAAGATAAGGCATGGGAATATATGGATGCGCTGCATGAGAATGTTGGTATTTACACCCATTCTGGATCAAAGCCGTGTAAACAGGCCGGCGCAGGGGAATTTCCAATCGGTATTTCGTGGCCGGGTCGGGCGATCAAAATCATCAAGGCGGGTGCACCGATTGATATGATCATTCCTGATGAAGGTATCGGTTGGGAAATGCAGGTTGTTGCCATTATTAAGGGCACGGACAACCTGCCAGACGCAAAGCGATTGATGGACTGGACACTTGCCCGAGGGATGGAGCTTTTCGGAGAACGGCAATCCATCATAGCTGATGTTTCCAAGGTCAAAAAAGACCCTGAATTGCCTGATTTTTATGATGAGGTTGTTGCCAAACTGATCAATAATGATTTCGTTTGGGCTGCTCAGAACAAAACTGAAATCGTCGGCGAATGGAAAAGACGCTATGACGGCAAGTCAGAGCCAAAAAAATAGCTGGCAGTCTGCATAGTGAAAAGATCAAGTATCAGTAAAGCGGAAAGAGGCGGTATCGCCTCTTTCTGGCCCACTTACCTAATCTGTTTGTAAAACCAGTTAGCGGTGACGAATATGAATTCCTGTAGATAATACGTTCGACTTCGCTGCTGTGGAGACTTTAACATACATGGATTTTCGCAGGCCTTTGAGTGTAAAAATACATGTGCCAGCCGAGGCAACCGTATGGCTTTTTGGGGGTATCAGGCGAATTACATTCCTAACTGACAATACGAACACTGTATAAAACTGTGACCCCGAT
>CAJQKX010000077.1 GCA_905479025.1 uncultured Paraglaciecola sp. | reverse complement strand
TAAGCAAAGTATTGTTAAATCAGACTCATATATTAATTTTTTTTTTGCTACAGGATTCTTTCTATCTGCTGAGTCAATTGATAACAATTGAATATCTTCATGAGTTTGGAGGCGTTGTGTGACCTGTAAGCCTGTGGTTCCAGATTGACCATCAATAAATACTTTAAATTTTTTCATTACAGGGAGGATCCTAATTAAATGGAAGTCATAGTGAATATTAGCATTACAAAATCGAAATAGGCAGTGGAAAAATTATATTTCAAACAACACACATTTATTATGGAGGATACATATGACTAATTATGATAGATCGACTTTATTTTCGAGAATGGTTGGACTTCTTAGCGAAGAAGAGCTTGCTCTTTTAATCAATAAGAGAGTGGCAATACCTGGCTGTGGTGGAACAGGTTTCACCTATGCTGAATGTTTAGTCAGGATGGGAGTTGGAGAAATTCATATTTCAGACAGCGATACATTTGGATTAGAAAACATGAATCGTCAGTTTGGCTGTACCGTAGATACCGTTGGTCAAAAAAAAGTGGAAGTGCTTTATGACCGATTAATATCTATTAATCCAAACCTTAAGTGCACTAAGTTTGATGCAATAGACGAAAATAATATAGATGAATTTTTAAATGGTGTCGATGTGATATGCGACACAATGGATTTTTTTGTTATTAAACCTCGTAGAGAAATGTACAAGCGAGCTAAAGAGAAAAGCATAACTGTTCAAATCTGTTGCCCTGTTGCTTGGGGCGTAACAAGTCACCGATTTGATCCAAGCGGCATGACGTTCGATGAGTTTTTTAAAATTGACGATTCAATGTCAGAAGCAGAGCAGTTACGTGCATTCGGGGATGGCCTCGCTCCAGCAGAGTTATATAAAGACTACATTGATTCGCCAATGTTAGATTTCGATGCTAAAAAAGTATCTTCAGTTAGCTCCTCATGTTTAATGGCGACGTCACTGGGATCATCCCAGGCCCTAAATATTCTTTTGGGGAAAGAAATTGGCTTTAAGCCGGTACCGAACTGGTACAACTTAGATATCATTTCTGGTCGATTCGAAATGGGCGATGTAAATACAGATCAAAAAATCGATTCGAAAACTAATCAAGAGAGTATAGCCTAATGAAATTTGTCAGCATTCAAAATGAAAATGAACTTCTTGAATGGGTGCGGTTATTCTTGGCATCCGACAAAGTAACCATCGCAAATATATCCAACGACCGGTCCACTCGTAATGCCGTCGTGGAATCTGCTCAGCGTTTAGTAAGTCAAGCTTACTTCGAACGTAATATTATTGCAGAAGAATCTATTCATGAAATTCTATCCGAAATCTATGATCTAGAGTTTTCATCTGCAAATATTAATAGTATTGATGCAGATCCTCTACCAGTATTGCATGACATTATTTCAATATTTGAAGCTGCGCTGTTTAATCATGAAATAACACAGATCAATCCCAAAGATGTAGTAACAGGTATCCAGACAGGTGAAGAGTACGAATTGTGGTTTAGACAGCTGTTGAATGATCATCGTGCAGGGCATCATGAATACTATGATGATTTTTTGGCAAACCGAGCAACTGAAGTAGATATACGATATCTATTATCCCAAGAAACTAGTTTGGACCCTCGTTTTGATGACATCTTAGCACTTCTACAACTCGGCACATTTGGCCAAGAAAAAATGGAAATTGCTAAAAATTATTGGGATGAAATGGGGAATGGAAACAGCAGTCATGTTCATACGCATCTTTTTTCAAAAGCACTAAATGCGGTTGATGCTAATCGAAACTTTATCAAAGAAAACCTTACGCTTGAAGCCAAGATGTCTGGGAATATTTCTGCATGCTTAGCTCTCCGACGCAGAAACTATTTCAAAGCTGTTGGCTATTTTGGAGTGACGGAGTATCTAGCACCCAGGCGCTTTAAAAGCCTTGTTAAAGCTTGGGAGCGAAATCGATTGCCGGCCGAAGGTATCGAATACCACAAAATACATATCAAGATTGATGCAATCCATGGAAGTGCATGGATTAAAAATGTAATTTGTCCTTTGGTAGGAAAATCTCAGGAAATAGGTAACGATATTGCACTTGGAGCAATGATACGACTTAACTCTTCGGAGCGATATCTAGACCGTCTTTTAGAGGATTCTGATTCGCTAAATCGAGGTCTTACATACAAGGAGAAAGGTTATGGCTCTTAATTCCGAAGGATTTTCAATTATTAATCTTCCGACTATTACGGATGATATAAAGAATAGCTTTAGTAATCTTATTTTTGACAAATATATGGGCAATAATCGATACCGTCGTTTTTCTCAGTATCGTGTTTCCCATGAAGCAGGGATATGGATTTTAAATGAATTACCTGTCCGTCCCTATGTTACTTATAAAAAATATAATAAAGCTGCAGGCGGAATAAAAAGATTTTATGAACCTTTACAAGTTAGATTTGATGAATATATTCGATCGGGTTTACAAGAATTTAATATTGACTCGTCAATAGATTGGCAAATAAATGTTCACCAGTATCGAGTAATTGTTGATGAGAATATTGAGGGGGTGAGTGTTCCTGAGGGTATACATTGTGATGGACATGATCGAGTCATGATTTGTGTATTTGAGCGGAATAATATTTCTGGAGGGGAAATGAAGCTCTTTAAGGATATTGAAGGTGATAAGTGTTTTCATAAAGGTATCGTGGAGAAAGGGCAAGCTGCGTTATTGAATGATCGGATGATGTTTCATTATGTCTCAAATATTGAGCCCGTTGATAAATCTGAATCGAGCTATAGGGATGTTTTAGTAGTAGCTATTTCTAAATGGGATGAGCGGTGGTATGGCGAAGCGTTTGACAAAAAAGCCATAGAAGATGCATAAAAAAAATATTGACATTCCACGGTATTCAAGGATTTATTTATGGACTTAAAGAAGTGGGTTTTTGATGTTGCAGAAGGTAATTATGATATAGACCTCGGTGATAGTAATGCACCCTGTAAAAATTTTAAGCAGCTTAATTATAACGGTGACGCACTCTTAGACTATGGTGTGGACCGAGGTAAGAAATCACTTAGAAAAGAAGTTAGTAAGCTTTATCATTGTGAAGAAGACGAAATTATTATTACTCATGGAGCACAAGAAGGATTGTTTTTGTTGTATTTTCTCCAGTTAAACCATGGAGATGAAGTTATATCGATTTTCCCCGGATGGCCGCAAGCGAACGAGGCACCTAAAAAACTCGGAGCTAGATCTATTCAGATTAATAACCTTCCTAACGGCAGGTTAGATGTCAAATCTATATCCGATAAAATCACGGTTAGAACAAAAATTATCGTGCTAAATTCTCCAAATAATCCAACCACGGATGAAGTTAATGTGCAAGATATACAAGAACTGATTGAGCTAGTGAGGGGCACCAATATTTTTTTAGTTCTTGATGATGAATATTTGGTTGATTTAAAAACTTCATTTTCTAATTTATATCTTCGTTCTGCATCAGTATCAAGTATATCGAAAATTTATGGATTTCCTGGATTGAGGGTTGGGTGGGTCAAAGCGGAAAAGAAAGTTATCGAAAAATTAAGAGAGTTAAAGCACCTCACAACTATATCAAATTCAGTCATTTGTGAAGAGTTAGCGCTTGAGGTACTTAAAGATAAAGAGCGTTATCTTTCAGAGTACATGATGATGTGGAGAGTCGGTAATAAAATTATTTTAGAATGGGTTTCAAGACACCCTACTTTTTTTGAAAACTGTAAAACATCTCAGGCTCCTTTCGCTTGGATAAGGATTTCCAAAAACGTAAATGCCATTGATTTTTGTCAGAATATTTTGGATTCTGAAGCTGTTTTACTAATGCCATCAGATGCATTCGGTGTAAGGCAGCATATTAGAGTGACGTTTGTTCGGAAAGAAAAAGAGCTTCGTACTGCATTAAATAAAATTAGTAGCTTGATAGAAAGTTATAAGATGGTGAATAGAGATGAATAGAGGTGAAGGTAGTGAGAAAAATTTTGTAAAATATAGCGCGCTAGGAAATGACTATATTGTCATTGATCCACTGAAATCAACTCTGGGGTGTGACGAGGAGATAGTGAAGTATATTTGCGATCGTAATAATGGCCCCGGTAGTGATGGCGTTCTCTATGGACCAACGTCGAAAGAATGTTTGACGTTGCGAATTTTTAATCCAGATGGTACTGAATGTGAAAAGAGTGGTAATGGCATAAGAATATTTTCTAATTATTTATATGATAATGGCTACATAAAAGACTCTTCTTTTAATATTGATTTAAACGGTGAATCTATACTGGTAACACCAGTTATTCCTAGTCAAGGAATATTTAGAGTACGCTTGGGAAAAGCGACTCCAGGACTTTTAAATTCTTCAGAATACCCTTTTGTAGGGAGGGAAATGACATTCGATGGTAAAAGCTTTATAGGAAGCTTTATTGATATTGGGAATCCGCACCTAGTACTAGAAACGACGAATATTTCAGCTGATATGGCAAAGCATTTTGGACCAATAGCGTCTAATTATGACATTTTTCCTAACCGAACCAATGTACAGTTTTGTCGAGTTGTCGATTATAGCCACATCGAAATACAAATTTATGAACGTGGAGCTGGGTATACATTGGCATCAGGCAGTAGTAGTTGTGCTGTAGTAGCAGCATTATATATGCAAAAAAAAGTGGGTTCTCGTGTAAGTGTCATTATGCCTGGAGGAGAATTAAGCGTTGAGATTGATGAGAACGAGAACATACATTTAGAAGGACCATCAAGATACATTTACTCAGGAAAATTATAACTTTAGGATAAATTAAACATGTTAATTAATATTCGGAATGCCGTTGAAGCGGATCTCGAAGCAATTGTATGGGCCTACAATAGCTCTATTGCTTCAAGGAATAGTACTTGTGATACGTCACATATTTCAGTTGCATCGCGACAAAGTTGGTTAAGGACCGCCTCAGAATCTCGCCCAATTTGGGTGGTCGAATACCAAGTTGACTTACTCAAAGCAGTCGTCGGATATCTTTCATTTTCAAATTTCATGAATGATAGGCCTGGCTATTCTATTAGTACCGATATTGGGCTCTACATTCATTCAGATTATCATGGTAAAGGCTTGGGTAAAGCTCTACTTCGAAAAGCCTTAACATTTTGTCCAATGGTAGGAATTGAAACGATTGTAACCACAATTTTTGACAGTAATGAGGCGAGTAAAAAACTTTTTTTAAGTCTTGGGTTCGAGAAATGGGGGCATATGCCGAAAGTTGCTCGTTTAGATGGTATTGAAAAAGACCTGATTATGGTTGGTTTAAGAATCATACCTATAAAAAACGAGCGGTATAAACATGGAGAAAAATAACGACAAAGCATTAGTTTTTTTTGCCTCATTACTTGCGATGTTATATTTATGGGCTTCTGATATGTACTTGCCAGCATTTAATGATATGTCTAGGGATTTATTAACCTCAGAAGCAAAGATTGGTTATTCACTTAGTATTTATTTTTTAGCTTTCGCATTCTCGCAAGTATTTTTTGGTTCTGTTTCTGATCAACTAGGAAGAAGACCTATGTTAATTATAGGAGCCGTTATTTTCATTTTAGGTTCTTTTGTTTGTATGATATCGGGATCAATTTTTATATTTTATACTGGACGTATTTTAATGGCAGTTGGTGCTTGTTCTGCATTTGTATTATGGCAGGCAATTATTGTCGATAGCTTTTCAAACTCGGAGAAAGTACACAAAACATTTGCATTCGTATATATGTTGCTAGGTGTTTCCCCAGCCATGGCCCCAGTAATGGGTGGCGTAATTTCTAGCGAGGTATCATGGAGGTTTATTTTTTTAGTACTCGCTGCTTATGGATTACTTATTCTTATCATTTCAACGAAGGTATATAAAGAAACCTTAAGTGTTAAATCACCATTTAGCTTAAATAAGTTAATACATGACTATAGTGAGCTATTGTCCAACCGACGATTTCTGACTATGTCTATGGCACTTGGTTTACTCTGTGGAATTTATATGACCTATATTACTCTTACGCCATTTGTATTTGGGCGGTTAGGCTATAGCAATTCCGAAATAGGATTTACGTTGGTACCGATAGCTATTACTTTTATTTTCGGTAACCGCATTGCTGTATACTTAGCTAACTATTGGAGTATACAAACTATCATATTTACAGGTATGTATGTTTCTATACTAGCGACAATTACCATGCTGATCACTACTGTTGTATTCCCATTTGAAAAAGCTGTTCAACTTATTGCCCCCATGTCATTAATTACTTTTTGTAACGGTTTGTCGATACCGTTTGGCATGTCAAGTATAGTAAAAGAAAATGAACATATTTCTGGAACATGCTCAAGCGCTTTAGGTTTTTTTATTTCTATTATCCCTTTTATTTTAGTTATGATTGGCTCAAGTATTATTTCAGACATTGGGGTTTTAGCCATTAGCGCTATATTGATACCTGCCAGTATGCTTGCTGTTGCGTTTGCTTGGGTTTCCCGATCATGCCCCATCAAACATGAAGGACATGTTAACAATTAGTAAACAAGTTGAAAATAAGTAGGGTAATTAGTATGGCTTCGCATTTTAAGAGCAGGCGTAAGGGTTTCAATGGGTCGACATATTCCCCCTTATATCGAGTGGCAAAAAATTATCTCGTTTAGACTATGATCAGATTTCGAGCGGGGAGGCTTTCACGTTAACGTTGGTTAAAGTTGAGCAGTGATTTCTATATTGCAAAAATAGTCTAAAAATATTTAAAGCAATATAGAAATCTTTGCCAGTTAAATTAAAATCAACGGCAATGCATAAGCCGTTATAAATCCTACCAGCCACATCCCGCCTGAAATCATAATAAACCGCCGATTCCATTTATCCGCCCGCTCACAAGCGGCAGCTAATGCTGGATCGGTCGGGCAGCTTCTGCCCGGTCGATAAACCGCATATATCGATAATCCAATAAGA
>CAJQKX010000076.1 GCA_905479025.1 uncultured Paraglaciecola sp. | reverse complement strand
CCAATGGCTTAGTGCCATTCGATTACCTCAACCATCTGCTAAATGAAATCCCAAGCCTGAAACCAGATGACACTATCGAACACCTGTTGCCATGGAATTGCGCTAAACGCTAGGTGGGATCACCGGAAGCTTACGTAGTAGTTATACCCATTGGCTTGTATAAAATGTTTTAGCAAAAACAAAATACCCTGGAGATTGTTATTAACAATCACTTCAATGTTTGATTTGCTTGGGGAATTACACAAACGGGTTAACACACGAAAAATTGAATAGTCGCTTTTTAAGATTGGCACAAGAACAAACCCACGGATAATATTGTGCCGCATCAAACCACTTTTTTTGATTTTGTCTCATTTAAAAAGGGCATCACCCAGTTACTCTAATATAAAACATCACACTTTATCCCACAGATTATGAGTTGTTTGCGGGTTTCTGGGATAAACACATCCAAGTGAATTTGGCAATTACGATATAGCGAGGTTAAAACAAGGTTTTTTCATTTACGACATAAGATTTTAGACCGAAGTACAGATCTAATTAAAACTCATGACGGCTCTAGTAAGATTATTCAAAATACCAGAGTGTTTTTGGCGTTAATAGGAAGTCAGCATTTAAAGTGCAGACCTTTAATATCTCTGCGGGAATAACTGTTACTTATTGAATGCCACCATAGCTATTTCCAGACAGGGTCCTTTTCCAGTTCGTGCCAGATTGCTTCGGCAATACTAACGGGCAAGTGTTGTAGCCGAATATGAGGAGAGTCGCTTGTTCGAATAATTCGCATGATTTCATTGAGTGGCATGCTTGGTTTAATGATGGTTGAGAAATTTTTAAGTATTTCGTATTTCGTAAACATTAAGCCGATTGCAACGTCATCAGGAAGGTCGTATCGTATCGATTGTTTACGTTTTACCAAGCTTAACGCTTCTTGTGAACTCAGAAAGTAACCTGAACCTGAAATAAAGGTATTTCCCTCAAATTCGTCTAATTCAGAAATGGTTTTGATGCATTTGTCGGGGCCAATCCAATTGTAATGCAATAGGTTTTCTCTCAAAGCATCATTCCATACCATTGCGCCGGAGTAACCGATCATCTTTTTTGACTCAACATGATTTTCAAACTTTGACATTTTGATAAAGCTACTTAAATTAGTTCTGAAAAAAACATCATATTTATCATGTAACAGTTCCAAAGCATAAATTGTTTTACTAAGGATTCCCGGCACATTGATCGACTGAAATTGTGGATTGCAAAGCCGATCTAAATCAGACTTTTTATCTTCAATAACATTATTTGGAATGTCTGAGAAAAGATCCGTCACTGTGCCGTTTTCAAGCAAAAGAAATACATCAATGTTTGGCTTTACCTCGTTGGTATATTTTATCAATTCAATCCAATAGGTTTTGATGTAATGAATGTAAACTGGTTGGTTCGTTGCCGCTATTACAAGTATGGCAATTTTCTTCATGTACTCATCCTTTTAGGTCTGGTTGCTCCGCATTTACCGGAGATTATTATATCTGAGTCATCGAGCTTCGAATGGATCAGGGTATTTAGTATTGGAACAATAAACGCTATCCCAGCTCTAATCAATATGAAATAGGCTTTACTTGGGCTACAATCATGAAGTAAAACATGCTATTCAAATGGCATGTGACGGATGAAAAAACCAAGGCTTAACCTTATGGATACGCTATGCGCTCCAGTTGAAAGTATTTTGTGCTGGGCCAGACACCGGTGGCCTGCTTTGCGGCGGTATTAAGTTGTGCGACTGTGGTATGAGTGAAAGTGATGCCTGTTTATGTGAGTGTGACAATATTGTTTGGATAACCATGGGCCAGGTGATACGGGTGATAATTCTCACATTGTGTTTTTCACATATTTTACATTCAGTGATGTAAATGTTGAATACCCGTTTAAATCGTTACGCCCAACTCATACTTCTTACCTAGTAAGGTTTCTCGGACTCGTTCATTTTTTTTAAATGTAAGTGGGGATAGCTCTTTAACCTTCCCCTAACTCTATAGACATCTATTACTTAGAAACCGAGGTGATGTAAACGTGCTATGAATAAAAAATACCCCGATGAGTTTAAACAAAAAGCCGCTCGCCAAGTTGTTGAAAAAAGCCATTCCGCACCTGATAGTTCCAAGCATTTAGATATATCCGATAAGTATCTCTATTACTGGGTAAGTAGACAAAAATACCTGCCAGTCAATCCGCAGAGTAAACAGAAATGCGCCAGCTTAGGTAGAGATTAAAGATGTTATTTCGTCAATATAGCCAACACCCACATAGGTTTAACATGTTACATAAAGCAGAATCATGGTTTGCTATGAGCCTTGTTTTAGATAATACAAAGGAAATTTGGATTGATACCAATCCACATAAATGATCTAAGCCGGGAATCAGATTAATATTCAATATCTCGCTGCATACAACAATCACGGTAACAGTTCCAAAGTCTATAGATAGTCACCATTTTAAGACTGCAGAGTGCAATTGTTACTGAGCCAAAGCTACATTTACCAGAAAAGTGATGTAAAAAATTGAGTATGAATTAGTCTTTAGCATGTTCTTTTATGAAGGTTACGGAGGGCGCAAAAAAAGCACCGCCAGTTTCGGCTGTGGTGTAGTCGAGTAATTTGTCGTAATGACCCTCATCATCACCAAAAATTCGGCTTTTAAGCAGTTTAATGAAGGGTAGCGGGCTATTTGCACAAGATACACAATATATCCCCTGAGTAGACATGTCCCCATAAGGCATATTCTGTGTAAGTAATGCGCTGTTATTTTTATTTGGGGTGGTAATTTGAACACGGGCTGTGTAGGAGTCTGTGACTAAATCGGCGCTGTTTAGTAACCTGTTATCGGTTTTCTGTCGACCCATAATCTGTTGTTGTTTAGCAATAGGTAACAACTGCCACTTTTGCATATTGTGCTGATAACGTTGAATATGTAGGTAGCTTGAGCCAGTAAAATCGGGATCATCGGCACCCACTATTGCGACATCGAATTTTTTCATGCCCCTAGGATTCTCAGCACCGTCAACAAAACCTGTGAAGTCTCTACCATCTAAATATCTAAATCCTCTTACCTCTTCATATAAATCGACATGGGGCTTTAACAATTGAACAATCTCCACCCCAATCGCATGACAAATATCAATACGGTCAGCCTTAATCAGAATAAATAAGTCACCGGGAGAATTCGGGGCATTTCGGTCTTCGCAGTGGATATCAGGAAAGGGAGCAAGTTCTTTAGGAATAATATCTGGATATAACTCGTACCAATAATTAGTACCTATGGCGAGCACACCGGACACCATAGCTTCGTAATACTCATCATCAAAATAAGACAATAAGTCTAAAATGCGAGCTAATTTTACGCGTATAGCTTGAGAGTCATCGTCAACCACCGTAAATGTCAAATAAAGTGCGTGAAGATTTGGCTCTGCGCAGATACCTTTTTGGGCTTGAGTCATAATACTTTAATCATATCCAACACTGTTAATAACCGGCTGCTTGGCCATCTTTACGACTTTCAGATGCACCGTAATACACTCCTGTTTTTGGATCACGCATAATAGCTTGATAGCCACCATACGCACCGACTACATCACGGAGTATATGACCCGTTTTAGTCAGCTCTCTCCTTACCTTATTATCGAAGCCTGACTCTAAGCTGACATAACCACCGTCTGTCATGGACTCACCTGTCGGTTGGCTAGACCCAGAATGTAACATCCGAGGTGCATCCCCCGCTTCTTGTAAATTCATCCCAAAATCTATCAAGTTCACCACAATTTGTGCATGCATTTGTGGTTGTGTTCCACCGCCCATTACACCAAAACTAAGCCAAGGCTGGCCATTACGCGTGATAAAAGCGGGGATAATAGTATGAAAAGGACGTTTATTCGGCGCATACACATTAAAATGACCTTCTTTTAAACTAAACAACTCGCCTCTGTTCTGCAAACCAAAACCCAATCCAGTGGGTGTCATACCCGATCCCATGCCACGGTAGTTACTTTGAATTAACGATACCATATTGCCGTCTTTATCCGCCGTGGTGAGGTAAATGGTGTCCCCATCATTTAACCCCGCATCAACACGCTTGGCGACTTTATTACTATCAATTAACTTGCGGCGCTGTTGCGCATACTTTTTAGAGATTAACCTGTCCACTGGGATGTTATTAAAGGCAGGATCCGCGTAATACTTTGCTCTATCTTCAAATGCCAATTTTTTCGCTTCGACAAAAGTATGAATATATTGCTCAGAGCCAAAACCCATGCCTTCAACATCAAACTGTTCCAACAGATTTAAAATTTGCAATGCGGCTATACCCTGACCATTTGGTGGCAATTCCCACACATCATAACCCTTATAATTGGTTGATACTGGCTCGACCCACTCAGACGTATGACTGGCTAAATCTTCGTTACTTAAGAAACCACCTTGCTGTTTAATGTATGCATCTATCGAGCGCGCAATATCGCCTTTATAAAAAACATCTCGTCCACCAGCCGCAATTTTTTCATAGGTAACAGCTAAGTCTTTATTTTTGAAAATCTGTCCTTTAACTGGGGCTTTGCCATTAGGCATATATGTCTCTTTAAAACCTGCAAATTCGCTCAACTTAGGCACACTGCGCTGCATGTAATAAGCCACCAGCTCACTTACTGGGAAACCCTTTTTTGCATATTCGATACTAGGTGAAAGAATGCTGGTCATGGGTAAGTTGCCAAACTTAGCATGCAGTTCAAACCACCCATCCACCGCACCGG
>CAJQKX010000075.1 GCA_905479025.1 uncultured Paraglaciecola sp. | reverse complement strand
CGTTTACGTTCAATTGTGAGCAAGTACTCTGACCACATCAGCATTCCTGTCAAAATGTTCAAAGAAGAAGAGCCTGAGCGTGATGGACCTGATGACACTAAAATTCCTGCTGTGCCGGCATTTTGGGAAGCGGTAAACAAAGCGACTGCTCTTTGGACCCGTGATAAGTCTGATGTAAGCGAAGACGAATACAAAGAATTCTATAAACACATATCGCATGACTTCAGTGATCCCATGACGTGGTCGCATAATAAAGTTGAAGGTAAAACGGAATACACTAGCTTGTTATATATCCCGAGCAAAGCACCGTTTGATATGTGGAACCGTGATCATAAACACGGACTTAAGCTTTATGTACAACGCGTTTTCATTATGGATGACGCAGAACAAATGTTGCCTACCTATCTTCGTTTTGTAAAAGGTTTGTTGGATTCAAATGATTTGCCGCTGAATGTGTCTCGTGAAATTTTGCAAGACAACAAAGTCACCCAAGCAATGCGTCAAGGTTGCACGAAACGTGTATTACAGATGCTTGAAAAAACCGCTAAAAATGATCCTGAAAAGTATCAGGCATTTTGGGCTGAGTTTGGTAACGCGTTAAAAGAAGGTCCAGCTGAAGATCAAGCCAACAAAGAAAAAGTGGCTGGTTTGATGCGTTTTGCTTCAACGAGTACAGACTCTGAAGCGCAAACAGTTTCTCTTGCTGACTACATTGGTCGCATGCAAGAAAAACAAGAGAAAATATACTACATCACTGCAGATAACTATAAAGCAGCTAAATCTAGCCCACATCTCGAAATCTTCCGTAAAAAAGGTATCGAAGTGTTGTTAATGGCTGATCGCGTAGATGAGTGGTTAATGTCTCACTTAACTGACTTCAATGAAAAATCGTTTCAATCCATCACCCATGGTGCATTAGATTTGGGTGATTTAGATGACGAAGACAGTAAAAAGGCTTTAGAAGAAGCAGAAAAACAGGTTGAAGGTTTAGCTGAACGTGTTAAAACTGCATTAGGCGACAAAGTGAAAGATGTTAAATTTACTCATCGCTTAACAGACTCCCCTGCTTGTATCGTCGCAGATGAACAAGGTATGACCACTCAAATGATCAAGTTGATGCAGGCTGCAGGTCAACCTGTACCTGAAGCGCAGTACCATTTTGAAATGAATCCTGAACATCAATTAGTTAAATTATTGGCTGATGTGCAAGATGAAGAGCAGTTTTCTCAATGGACTGGTGTGTTGTTTGATCAAGCTTCATTGTCAGAACAAGGCAGTTTGAAGGACCCAGCTAGCTTTGTGCAAAACTTGAACAAGCTACTATTAAGCTTAGCTAAATAGGCCCATTAAGGCTTACATTAAGATAATAAAAACGGGCTTAGATGCCCGTTTTTGTATTAACGGCTTAAAAGTTTGTTTTATACGACCTATGTCTTATATTTAAAGCCTTAATACTGTTGTAACTTTAAAGTTGAATGTGTAAAGTTGCGCCCCTACTTTTTAAATCAAGTTATTGATCAGAGGACACAGCATGCGCATTATTCTTCTTGGTGCTCCTGGTGCAGGTAAGGGTACCCAAGCCCAATTTTTAATGGGTAAGTTCGGGATCCCACAAATTTCAACTGGCGACATGTTACGCGCAGCGATAAAGGCTGGTTCAGAGCTTGGTATAGCTGCAAAACGTGTAATGGATGAAGGTAAACTCGTTTCTGACGAATTGATTATTGGTTTGGTAAAAGAACGTATAACCCAAGCTGATTGTGCAAAAGGTTTTTTGCTAGACGGTTTTCCACGCACTATTCCACAAGCTGATGCAATGCAAGACGCTGGAATAAAAATCGATCATGTTATCGAATTTGATGTGGGCGACGAAGTAATTGTAGAACGTATGAGCGGTCGCAGAGTTCACCCTGATTCTGGCAGAGTGTATCATCTTCGCTATAATCCACCGATGGTTGAAGGAAAAGATGACCAGACGGGTGATGACTTAGCTATTCGTCCAGACGATGAAGAACAGACTGTACGTAAACGTCTTGGTATTTATCACGAGCAAACTAAACCATTAGTTAATTATTATACTCAGTTAGCTGCTGAGGGCGATTGTGCTTACCATAAGATGGATGGCACTCAAGCTGTTCAACTTGTCAGCAGTCAGTTAGAGACATTATTAAGTTAATTAAACTTTATTTTAGTTTGATTGAAGCCTGCGTATAGTGGGCTTTTTTGTGGCTTTTTTTTATTTGTTGGAGTGATTGTATGCATACCCCCATTACAGCTTTTTATGCAGGGTTATTGGGTATCTTATTTTTATATCTTTCCGTTCTCGTTATTAAAGGTCGGTTTAGTAAAAAGATACCCCTTGGTAATGGAGGTGACCATCACTTCCAACAAGTTATCCGTGCCCATGGCAATTTTAGCGAATATACACCCATTGTACTTATCTTGCTTTTTGTCGCCGAGGTAAACCTAAGTCCCCCCATTATTTTACATCTGGCGGGTACTGCGTTGTTATCTGGCCGTTTTCTTCATGCATTTGGGTTACGTAGACATTCTGGATCGAGTTGGCAAAGGATATCTGGCATGTTGCTGACATTTGCATCATTGATAATATTGTCAGTCATGAATATTTTAGTTTTATACCGCTAAGTTATTCGTTTGTTCAATGTAAAAAAACGGCGCTCACTGGGCGCCGTTATTGTTAACAGTTAATTCAGGGAGAGTTGTTTAAAGTTTATTTGATATTTTCAATCAGCTTACTACCTATCTCTATTTTTCTTGGCTTTTTCGACTCTGGCACCACACGTTCTAAATCAACATGTAATAAGCCATTCTCTAAGTCAGCAGCTAATACTTTAACGTGATCTCCTAGCTGGAATTTACGTTCAAAACTTCGCTCTGATATGCCTTTGTGTAGAAACTTACGTTCTTCCTTAGTGGAAGCGTCTTTATTGTCTTTTGCTACTTTAATGCCAATGACCTGTAAGGTATTTTCTTGCACTTCTATGCTCACTTCATCTTTAGCAAATCCAGCAATAGCCATAGTAATACGGTATTTATCTTCAGCCAATAATTCAATATTGTAGGGAGGGTAAGTAGATTGTTTTTCGTTTTTTGACGCAGTGTCCATCATTGATGCTAAGTGATCAAAACCAATGAAAGAACGGTAAAGTGGAGATAAATCGATGTTACGCATTGTGTATATCCTCGTAAATTAAGCAATATAAAATTTAATTTGTCCCGAATATTCGGCGACGTTTTTGGTATGGATTTCCTATCACCAAACCCAGTATGGGCTGTGTTATCTAATGTGAGATTACACGTAAGAAACAAGTCCTATGTTTCTGTGTCAACCCTTTCGGCGTCAACATAATATATATGTAGATTACATATTGTTTTTCAACGATAAGGTCTAAATTAATTGTATTTTAATCTGCAACCAATTGAAATTTATGCAAAATAAAATATTATTTATTTTAAGTCTTTTTCAACTGCAGCAAGTGTATGAATAAATGTAGTGTCATAAAGTGTATTTTTTGTATGGCTTTTATCCAGTAATAAACTTATCTCTGTACAGCCTTAAATGATCCCTTGCGCATCTCGCGGGGTTAAATTTTGTATGATATCTAAATATTGTCCGCGGGATTGCTTGTCTACTATACTATATCCAAGCATAACGCTTAGTATATAACGCGATGAATAATCTCTTACTTATCGTCAATGGGAACCAACACATTAATCGAAAATATATCAGTTACCTGTTCTTGTAAAAGCCCTATTGCACAGTGAACTTTTTACCAGACAGCCCGATTGTATTCAAAGCATCTGATATAAGTTGTGCACCAGTAGCATCAGCAATATGCAGTAAAGGTATATTCACAACGTCAGAAACTTGTGATGCTACTTTATGCACAGTATTGGTAGAGATTAGAAAAAAAATCAGTACACGCTGCTTCAGGCGACTTAGCTAAAGCAGATAAAATATCCACGGTTTTTGCCCATTAACGTGATGTTGTAAAGCTTCTATTTCTGCGAAGTCAACACTGACCATGACACGTTTTGTAGCATGCAATCTAGCTAACTATTTTTTAATACTTTGGTTAATGAATTGATAATAACTCGCCATTGACTCATAACTCATGTTTCCAATCAAGCCGATTATTTTCATCACTACCCCAAGCTATTTAAAACAAAGTGTTAGGTTCATTTCATCACTAAAAAAACCGTAATAATGTAAAACCCAGCGTTTGCTGGGTTGTATATAGATCCATCTATTTTTACGCTCGAAGCTTTTATTAGCAACCGTTAAAAACTATATTGCGCACCAACCGAAAACGTCTGTGTTTTGTTAGGGCGAGCCCCATAAGGTTGTCTACTGACTATATTTTGTTCGTCAGTTAAATTTTCGATGCGAGCGAATAGTTTCAGCGCATCAGATACTTGGTAGTTAGCACTGATATCCACAGTCAAGCTACTATCCGTTTTCTCAAACGCTGCGCAAGACGCTTTTACACATACTGCGTCAACGTATACACCATTGACGTAAGCAGACCAATTATTGCCTTCTAAGCCAAGAGATACTTGACCTTGGTTTTCTGGAATATAAGGGATGGAGTCACCCGCGCTCACATCACCAAAAAAAGCAGTGTCGGCGATGTCTGTATCAAATGCACTGTCGATATAGGTATAGGTGATATTAAGTGGAACGCTGATGTTATTAAATTCAGTCAGTTCTGTTTTTAGAACAAATTCAATACCTTGCACTGTTGCCGCATCACCATTAAAGGCGTCACCAATTTCACAGTCACTGCCTGAAGAAGCGGTACACTCACCTAATAAATTATCATAGTCGCTTAAGAAATAAATGGCTTCTGCATTAAGTGTATTATTGGCAAAACGAAAACCAAATTCATAGTTAATCGCTTCTTCTTCTCGTACCCCAGATGAGTTGCTTGGGGCAGTGAATCCTTTATGCGCACCGGCTACTAATGTGAAATTGTCATTCATTTTATATAGTGCCCCTAAACCTGGCAAAATGACCTGCGTGTCGTTTTTGCGATCATCGCGAAACGTGCGTGTTTCACCATTGTTGAAACGTGTACGCTTTTGTTCGATATCTTCAAAGCGTAAACCTGGTGTGAATACCCAATTACCCAATTCGATGCGATCATAGATATGCATAGCTAACGCTTGTGCTTCTTGTACACGATTTCCAGCATTACCTAATTCACCCAAGTCATTGAGTTGCAATTTCCCGTTAAGTTGCTGGTACGTGCTGTTACGTTGTAAACGGTCTTCTTCGTCTTGATGTACTCTTAAGCCCACTTCCAATTGGTGTTTAACTTCACCAATTGTTTTGTCCCAGTATAGGCCAAATTGAATGCCGCGAGAGAAGTATTCACGGGCATTAGCGCGTATTTGAATACTACCTTGGGCAGTATCGATACCGCCATCTAAAATACCTTGTAGTTGGTTTGCGCTGAGGCCATTGAGGCTTTCATTATTATTCAGTGCAGAGATAACGTTTGACCAACTAGTTTTAGAAAAATCTTGGGCATTGTCGCTGCCATCAAAATCAATGCCCTCAGTTTTAAACCAATTACGTTCATGTTGGTTGTTGTAGGCTGTGGCTGTGAAATTAAAATCATCGTTGATTTTGAAGCCATAACGGAGAATCACTTGGCTATGTTCGGTGGAGATATTATCGAGTTCAGACATGCCATAACGTCTCGTACTGTTTAGGCTAAAATCTGTATCAGTTAATCCCAAATAACTTTGATTCGAGTCTTGGTCAGTCATTTGTAATTTTAGCTCAGCACTGTGAGCAGAGTTGATTGGTGCATAAGCGAGCTTTACAGTTAAATCTGAAACATCTAAACCGGTATTGGTATCACTTCGGTCAATATCTTGAAATCCATCAGATTGCCATTGGTGCGCCTCAACTAGATAACCAAAACCATTATCGCGTGTATCACCATAATTGGCATGAAGGCGGTAGGTGGCACCTTGAGCCGCTTCTAGGGTGACTTGTCCACCTTGAATTTCTGGGATCTGTGTAGACACCATATTTAATGCGCCACCTATCGTATAAGGGCCTTGAGTAATTGCGGCCGGACCTTTGACAGCTTCAACTGCGCTCATACGGCCCATAGTAGGGAAATAATAGGCTGAAGGAGCAGAGTAGGGCGCTGGAGCAATCAAAATATTGTCCTCAAGTAGCGTTATCCTGCCACTGCGCTCTGTTGCCACACCTCGGATACTTATGTTTGGACGCAAGCCATAACCGTCTTCGACTTGCACAGACACACCTGGAATTTGGCGAATAACTCTTTGGATATCGCTATAAACAAACTTCGCTAACTCTTCTTCACCAATATATTGCGCTGCACCAGTGGCGGCTTGCGCACTTGTTGCGCTACCGAAAATGGTCACCGTTTCGACTGCGGCTTTGGGTGAGTGTGCAAGGGCACTATTTGCTGATATCACCAGGGCAACGGTGGACGCAAGGATGCTTCTTTTCATTAATTACCTACCTGTATCTCAGTTAAGAATAAATCGTTAAATAGTATGAATTTGATAGGTAGGATAATAATTTAATATTAATCTAAATGCAAATGATTCTTAATAAGAATTGCATAATTCAGTCATTAAAAAACCGACAAAGTTGCCGGTTTTTATTTTTGATTCAGAAAAGTGTTATGTTTAGTTAGATATTTGTTGCCGCTTTTAAGTAACGATTAAAATTAGCTTGGTTATTGTCTTTCAACCATTGGCATTGTTTAGCAGAGTAGATGGCTATGTCGTAGCTGCGTGCCATACCCTCAACGTTTTCCTTTTTACCTGCATAGAACTTTTCGGCCAACATTATGTTGTCTGCATCACACGTGCTTGAAAAATACTCCGGCATTCTAGTCATATGATAGGCTGGGATTTTTTTTGATAGAGCATCAAAGTTCTTGTCTAACCAAACATAAAACATAGTTTGATCATCCAAGCCGCTTATCGCAGCATACACATTAGTCATTGCGTTGGCAGGACTGACATGATCCGACAGGGCAAAGTCTAAGGTTTTTGAGATTTGTTGCTCATCGCTAAAAATCATAGCACGGCTGATTGTGCCGCGAATATTTGCATCTGTATTGGCAACATAAAAGTCTCTTAGTTTTGTAAACCAATCTTGATCATTAAAGCGAGCCATATACCTTAATGCACTAGTAGCAATGTTTCTGGGGACACTTGTAGGATCTGCCAAATACTTATTAGCTAGCTGTGCACTGACTTTTTCTACTTTAGGTGTATTGGCATAACGACTTATCATACCGTACACTGAGCCACGCAAACGTGTGGTATCGGTTGAATCGCCAGGTTTATCTTCGACACCTAAACGTTCGAACCAAGGTGTAAGTTTTTTAGCAATAAATCGACCAAATATGGCCTCGTTATCTTTGTCTACCAAATACAGAAAGTCACTCATGGTAGACACTACAGCTGCGCCAATCATAGAATTACTGTCATCAACTAAAGCATCCATTACCGTCATCATTTCACCTAACTCAATTTCACCCGCTGAGAACAGGGCTTCAGTATTATAGAGTAGGGATTTTTTCTCCCGCACATTTAATACTGATAAATCGTCTAGTAGGGCGGCTAATTGCTCCGCTGATACTTTCCAGCGCATATAACCCATGGCGTTTTCGTTCGGGAAAATCCAGTCTGCCTCAGCAAGTTCAATGGCCGATTGTTTGGCTGTATTTAGGAACAAATTTATGCGAGATACTTTACCATTTTTCTTATAACTAATGGCAAGTGGTACGATCCAAGTTTGCTCTTTTACCGCTGCTCCTTTTTCATGATAACGAGTTTGGCTAATCTCGCCATTTGCCGAAAATCTGACTAATGGATAACTGGGTTGTTCTAGGTAAGTTTTCATCATAGCTGGTACATCGAAATCGGCCACAGTTGACAACACCTTCCATAGGTCATCGGCCTGAGCATTGCTAAATGCGTTGTTTTTCATATAAGTCTGAATGCCTTTTTGGAAAGCTTCTTCGCCTACCATGGACTCAATTAGCTGCAAAATAGACTCACCCTTACTGTAATTTAAGCCTAGACCATCCATAACATCCGTTTGACTTTTCACCACTTTTTTAACTGGTTTAACCGTTGGGCTGGCGTCAGCACCAAAGGCACCTTCTTGCACTAATCGGCCTTTGAAGTTTTGTTCTGGGTATAGGTCCATCATCACTTTACTGGCCATCCAAGAGGCGAAAGCTTCGTTAAGCCATAAATCATCCCACCATGCCATAGTGACTAGATTGCCGTACCACATATGCGCTAATTCATGGGCAATCACGTTTAGTGTACTGCTTTGTTCGGCTAAGCGAGGTTCATCATCAAGCAACAACAAACTACTGCGATAGGTCACTAGGCCAACATTTTCCATTGCACCAAAAGTAAAATTAGGTACAGCAACAAAATCCAACTTTTGATAGGGATAAGCAGAGCCAAAATAACGTTCTAGATTTTGCAATATGCCAGCGGTGTTTTTGGCCGCAAACTTAGTACGCTGTGACTGACCCTTGGGAGTGTATATTTTGCCTGGCACACTTAAATTGGGGATGTCATAAGCGTCTAACTCCCCAACCGCTAGGGCGACCAAATAAGTGGGCATAGGTTTGGTCTTATTAAATTCGACTGTCTGCCAACCGTCTTTAACTGTGCGTTTATTCACTAAGGTATTGGATAACACAGTGTGTTTTTCAGGGGACATCACAGTTACCTGATAGGGGATTTTAAATCCTGGTTCATCAAAACTAGGAAAAGCTCGTCGGGCATACATATCTTCAAATTGCGTAAATACATAGTTTAACCCCTCAAACTTTGATAGATACATGCCATCTGATGTGGTATTGAAATTTCCATCAAATACAATATGTAAGGTGTAACGGTTGGCCGCAATTTTCTGGGTGGCTTTAGCCTGTTGGATATCGTAGTCATGTGATGAAACAGTAAGAGGGATAAGGATGTCACCATTAGTCAAGTAAGCTTGTTGAATGTTGAGGTCCTTTTGGTAAAAACCAATGATGTCAGTGGCCTCTGTTACATCTATTATAATGGTCGTTTCACCGCTAAATGTAGGGCTATCTGGGTCAACTTTTAGCGTAATCTGCTGAAAGCTGGGTTTGATCAAGGTGGATAATCGATAGGCGGTTTCTTTGGCATAGCTGTTGACAGAAATAGTCATACTTAGCATAAGCCATAAACACAAGTGTTTAAGCTTCATATAGTTTCCTGAAAATGTTTTATGATGAGTCCAAATGACTCTAGCCTGAGCACCCTAGATACAATATTAAAAAATGCAAGATTGAAATGGTTAATAAATGTGTATTAGTGATGAGTTGAGTGCCAAAAAAGTGTACAAAAAAAGGCGCTGATGCGCCTTTATCTGGACTAAGTTGTACTTAAGCTGTGATAGGAAACTGATAATCCGCTAAACTTTTTCTCAAAGCCAGCTTATTCAATTTACCAGTGGCGGTATGGGGTAATTCATCAACAAACACCACATCGTCTGGTAAAGATATCTTGTGTAGTTTGTTACGCAAAAACTCTAACAATTGCTTTGTGGTTACGCTTGTTCCTGCTTGACGAACTACCACTAGTAGAGGGCGTTCTGTCCATTTTGGGTGGTAACGTCCAATCGCTGCTGCTTCGGCTACGTCTGGGTGATTCACTGCTGCATTTTCAATTTCTATTGAACTTACCCATTCACCACCAGTTTTAATCACATCTTTGGTACGGTCTGTAATTTGCAGATAACCTTGTGGATTAATAGTGGCGACGTCACCGGTATCAAACCAGCCAAGTTCATCCACTGGACAACCTTCTGAGCCAGGCACTTGAGATAAACCATAATAACCGCTGGATACCCAAGGGCCACGCACTTTAAGCGCCCCAAAGGCCACACCATCCCACGGTAGCTCATTATTATTGTCGTCAACAATGCGCATTTCAATACCAAACACCCCTCGGCCTTGTAAACATTGTAAATCGATTACTTCTTCTTCAGACAACTCTTCCATGCCTGATTTTTTGCAGTAAATGGTGCCAAGTGGGCTGGTCTCGGTCATGCCCCAGCCTTGGATTACTTCTACTTCATGTTGATATTTAAACCTTTCGATAATAATTCTAGGACAAGCAGCACCACCCACGCTGGCGCGTTTGAGACTAGGAATGGTTTTACCTGTTTTTTCTAGGTAGTCCAATAAGGCTAACCATATGGTAGGTACGCCAGAACTAAACGTGACTTTTTCGGTTTCAATCAGGTTTTGTAATGATTCACCATCGGCCATTTTAGGCCCGGGCATGACCATTTTTGAACCTGCCATCAATGAAGCATAAGGTGCACCCCATGCATTGACATGAAACATTGGCACTATGGGCAAGGTGGTTTCTTTGTAAGAAGCCGCGACCACGTCTGGCATACTGCCACCCAATGCATGTAGAAGGGTTGAGCGGTGGCTATACACCACACCTTTGGGATTACCCGTTGTGCCTGAGGTGTAACACATAGCGCTGGCAGTATTCTCATCAAATTCAGGCCAATTAAAGGAAGTAGACTGCTTGCTTAAAAGTGTTTCATAACACATCACATTAGGTAACGTTGTATCAGGCATGTGAGCTTCATCAGTTAAAATGATGTAACCCTCTACTTTAGGAAGATGATCTTTTAGGGCTTCAAGTAAAGGGACGACCAACAAATCCACAAAGATAAATTTGTCTTCTGCGTGATTGATAATGTAGTTTACTTGCTCAGGAAACAACTTAGGGTTGATGGTATGACACACCATACCACTGCCAGAAACACCATAGTAAAGTTCGAGATGGCGATAATCGTTCCAAGCTAAAGTGCCGATACGATCACCAAATTTAGCACCTAGCCCGGCTAAGGCATTCGCCAACTGACGGCTGCGATTAGCAAAGTCTTTATAAGTATGCCTGTGTCTCGGGTTATCTGCAGTAACAGAAACAATCTCCGAATCCGGGAAGTTCTTATCTGCATGTCTAAGTATAGAGGAGATCATTAACTGGGAATTCATCATCAAGGCTTGCATATTTTTTCCTTTAAATTAACTGGTGCTTACAAAAGCACAAAACGTTTAAATCACAGAGGGCAACTGGTGCCGCGCATTGAATTCACAGAGGAAAAGAAAATTAAGTTTCTAACAATTTGCTCCTCTATGGAGCGAAACCTCTGTGTTGTCTGTGGTTAATATTTTTTCTTATCTTTTTTCGTAATTTACCAAGCTGTCACGCCGCCATCGATGGCGATAGTTTGTCCCGTCATGTAAGAATTACCTGGAGATAAAATCAATAACATGGCATTGACCACTTCTTGTGGTTTAGATAAACGTTTCATGGGTGTTCCTCTGGCTAATTGGGCTTGTCCTTCTTCTGAAGCAAATTCACCCAAAATAGCTGTGGGGCTGTAGAAAGGGCAAATCGCATTGCAGCGGACACCTTTTCTGGCATATTCTACCGCGGCCGTTTTGGTTAAACCTACTACTGCATGTTTGGCTGCTGCATAAGCTCCGCCTTTTGGCGCTCCGCCTAGACCAGCTAGAGAGCTGATATTCAATACATGGCCCTCGCCTTGTTTCAGCATCGCCTCTATTTGATATTTCATGCCAAATAGTACGCCATTGACGTTGACGTTAAATTGGCTGTTCATGGTGTCTTCAGTCAATTTATGTAAAGGGATGAGGCCGTGAGCAATACCTGCATTGTTGACGCCAATATCCACTCGGCCAAATTTCCCCAAGGCTTTATCTACCATGTTTTTACAGTCTTGTTCTTTGGAAACATCACATAACATCGACATTGCGTTATTTTGTTCTGGTAAAGACGCTAGTGTCTCATCTAAATTTTGTTTATTGATGTCACTTATCACCAACTTACATCCACGTTTAGCTAGCCCTTGTGCTAACAAACGGCCAAAACCACCTCCTGCTCCGGTAATCAGTGCTACTTTTCCGGTAAAATCTAATAACTCATCCATTAAATTGTTCCTGCTCTTCTTATTTAGAATTCAAATAGGGTTAGAATTCATAAAGGTTAGTAATACGTCAGCTAATTTATTTCCTTGATCCTCTTGCAAAAAATGTCCACCTTTCTCAATGGTCGTATGCACTTGACCTTGGCAGCCAGGAATAAGTTTTTGCATGATTTTGTCACCGCCAGCTGTAACAGGATCTGAATCACTGAAGGCGGTCATAAAAGGTTTGTCAAATT
>CAJQKX010000074.1 GCA_905479025.1 uncultured Paraglaciecola sp. | reverse complement strand
CGAACAAACCTGCCCGGGCAGCATTGGAGTGCATTCGGTTATGAAAAGGATAGATCAGCAATGTTGCAACTAACACCTCAAACAATCCGTATCATTGATGTGTACGATGATGGTACTCATGCAAGGCACTTTACCTTTGAACCAAAGGGTTTTGTGCATGACGAACCGATTAGTATTGGCCAATTCTTTATGTTAACCGTACCTGGTGCAGGTCTTGCCCCTTTTACTTACACATCTATTCCTGACAAAACAGGTCGCTTTAAAGCCCTCATCAGAAATGTTGGACATTTAACCAAAAAGGTATTTTCCTTAGGAAAGGGAGATGTACTTGGATATAACGGTCCATTTGGTAGGGGATGGCCAGTAGGGCTTGTAATGCATAAAGAAGTATTAATTGTTGCAGGTGGTTGTGGGTTAGCCCCCGTAGCATCCACCATTGACTATTTGATTAAAGGTGGTTCTTCAAACTCAGTCACATTGTTATATGCTTCTTTCGACATCGCGTCACAGGTACTCAAAAAAGAAAGAGCACGTTGGTCCTCCAGCATCAATCTGTTTGAAACGCTGGAAGTAGGTGGGGTGAGCGGCCGTTCTGGTTTACCAACACAATACTTATCCCATCTATTAAACAAAAATGATAGACATCCAGACATTGTGCTTACCTGTGGGCCGGAAGCGATGATGATGGCGGTTGCTAAATCCTGTCTAGACCTAGGCTTAAAAGCGTCAGATATTTGGATGTCAATTGAACGGCGAATGCGCTGTGGGGTAGGGCTATGTGGTCATTGCTATGTGGCCAATAGTTATGCATGCAAACAAGGGCCTACTTATCGTTATGATGAGTTTGTAGCGCTTGAAAACAAAACCGT
This sequence comes from uncultured Paraglaciecola sp., assembly GCA_905479025.1. The sequence continues at coordinate 15,538 of CAJQKX010000074.1, read as the reverse complement.
AGCCTTCGAAAAGCATCAAGGTTTATTTCAGTATTGCTAAGTGCAATGCTGTTTTGATAATATTCAACGTTTTCAAGACTTGTGCGATAACACTATTAGTACTGACTATAATAATTAAACACAATAACAGTCATAGAGGTTTCTGTAACAAAAGAACATAACCCCTGATAATGAAAAAGCTCCACGAACGCGAGTTTCTTGAAAGGTCTCACGCACACTAAGCCTTAACGCTATGTGCTGTTAGTCAAGAAGATGCCCTGAACTCAATCTCATAACGCTCAGCACCATCAGGTGCTGTTGCTATCTTATACAATGAGTAGATACCACCTATCAAAATACAGACAACCATCATTAGGTATAACCATCCTTCTAGTTTCTTCATGAGCAATATCCTTATTGTTAGTGAGTAATGTTGGTGAGTAGTAGTAAATAGGTTTGTGAATAGGTTAGTTATAGTCTTTGATTGGCAAGGTTGCTTTTAATTTCCCTATATTTTTTAATGCTTTTAATCATAAATACTTACATAGGCCCTAGAACCTAGCCGTTAATTGCTGTGGCTCTCGGTTGTTTACACTCCACACTTTAGAGGGATGAATCGTGCAAGCTGCACTAGATGCAGGTAGTAGTCACCACCAGTCTCTGGCTTTTAATCAGAAAGACTTACGCGCACGAGACTGTGAAACGTGTGATAGTTAAGAATATAGCCCTGACTGCGTATGCTACGTTTTCTACAGCACCTTCTACGGCAAGTTTACTGGGAAAGCTTACGGGCCCCTTTGGCGCAATACTCAATTGATTCAGAACTAATTTTTTGTATTTTCTCAATAACCTTATCTACCGTTGCATAGATTTTTGTTTCTACTTTAACTTTGGATTTCGCGGGATAAGACCCCCTGAATCTTCTAACTGGCATGAACCCCGTTTTTCCGCTTCGTATCGTTGCCAATTCCTGAAGTTCAATATCCATTCTTATATCAAAAATATTATCTCTATACATACCAATTGCTTGGGTGACTCTCGCGATTACATCAAAACGGTATGGTGCATCTTTCCAATCAACTGTCTTTATGGAAAGCCGCTTCTCTAATTTATCACTCAGTAGGGTCACAAGGTTTTTAGGTACTCTCCCATCATAATCAAGTGATTTATCAACATCATCTCCTGTAACCAAGCTTGCTATATAATCCTTTTCAGATTCGCTTGCTTCTAGAGGATCAAAAAAGTGAGTAGGTATTGTGACGCTAATAGTAGCTTCCTTAGCCTTATAAAAGGATCGGAGTACATCTATGTACTAATCGTTATATGCGCAGAACAATCCTCATCTGGTCGCGTGCTAAAGAACTTGAAGGTGAAACCACCAGATTTTGATATGCATCAATACATCACTAAAAACTCACGTTAGAATTTAGATACGGTTGCTACAAAAAATAGCACTCAGAAGTTTTAAAGTCTAAAGATTATAAAGGACTCAGTAACGAAGTAGGCAAAGACGGTGTCCAAGACCGTCTTATCACAAAAGATTTATAAGGAATATAAAACTGTGAAAACGAATTCTAGCCCTAGTATTGAAAACAAAATAAATACCTATTCCTCATCCAATAAAGAAGTAAATCCTTATTGGCCAAAAGCTCTGGTCATACCATCATCTATAAATAGTAGGCCTGAACAGAAGAAACCTAAATCCTCCCTTTTTTTAAAATTAAGTAAGGCCTTAAAAAGTAAATTTATTTGTAATGATTCTCAGGCAAAATAAATGACTTGTATCTCATCAGTAGTTTCACAATACCTATGTTGACTCATTTTCTTTGTTTAAATGTGACGGCTATATGATTAGTCAGTCACTATTTGATGTCATAATTTAGAACGTGAATGCAGATATTAATGATAGCAATTGACTTAAAATACAAACAATTAATCATAAAGACATTATCTAAGAATTAATATTATGTATATTGTGACATTTCAGCCTATCAACTTTTGGCTATTATTTGGTATATTTTGACTCGGATCATTTCTTCTGTTTTGAACTGTATTTTAATTAAAGTGTATTGATTATTCATACAATTAAATATCGTGATTACTTTAATTTTAGCTGACCCAAAGCTCGCCTTTGTGGTGTCAGAATTCTGCTGAGCAGACTAAGAAGTTTTGTTTGCATTCTTGGATAAATCTAAGAACAATCAATCGGCTAATGACACAAATGATACATATTGTGTGAGATCAATGCATTATTTTATATGAACTTGCGGAGTCTCGGTTAAACCTGAACTAGAGTTTGGTAGAGCGCACCGGAACATCGATTTCCCTTTACCCAACTGTGTTAATTTGGGATTCAAAAAATAGATGTAGAGACCTGATACAAAGCACTATTCCTGATCCGCCATATTATAATTGGTTGGGCTAAATTCAATAAAAAAGCGCAAATTTGATTAAAAATCGATTTTGCAAATGTACTGGATTTTTTATGTTAAAAACACTTTCACTGTTATTACAGCAAGCGACACAAAACGTGCAACTTATAACCGCCAAAAAAGCAGCTCTAGACCGCCTTAATAACAAAGGACTACTGATAGATGTGAGGGAATCAGCAGAACATTTCGCATCACCTGCTGTCGGTGCGATCAATATACCTCGAGGTGTACTAGAAATAAAAATGTTAGAAATAGAAAAAGATCCAACACGACCTATTTATCTTCATTGTGCATCTTCGCTGCGCGCTGCATTAGCGGCCGAACAATTAGCCAGAGTTGGCTATACAAATGTCAGCGTAATTAGTTGTAAGATGGATGAAGTACATAAGATGTACCAGTATTCAGAGGAATCACTCTAGGGTAGTAAAACTTCTCCTTTGTCTGCATAACATTTATTTATACTTAGTAAAATATCTACAGTTGATTCGGTTTTCCAAAAATTTTTATATCTTCAGTATCGCTGACACCTTTACTAATTAAAAACTAATATAAACATTTTTTGAAAATTTTGAAATTGCCCTGGCTGGAAGAGATTTCACAGATTTAAATTAAGGTAACTATCTCAAATATTTCTATATGGTGCATTAAACCCAAAAGTAAATGAGTGCCGTTTTTTTAAACACAAATCCAGAGCCACATACTCATTTTAGAATGTCATTAATCCATTATGGGATGTGGCTTTTAGTTTTAATTTTGATACAGATCAAATTTCCTGGAGCATGTTTGATTAGGCTAACTAGAGCTTCTTGGAAAATTGGAATGAGTATGGATTATGTCACGATTAAGAAAGGGACAAGTAGACAAGACAAGCCACCAAATATGCAAAGTTATCAGGAAAGTTATATTGATTTTAATTGGCAACAGGCCAATGCGTTAATTAAGGGTTACAAAAACGGTATAAATATTGGTTACGAAGCTGTCGATCGCCATGTTGAAGAAGGTTACGGTGATCAAACTGCGTTAATTTTTTTAGGTAAAAAAGACCAAAGGCATATTTTATCGTATCGCCAGCTGCAACAAAATAGCAACCAGTTTGCTAATCTTCTGAATGACTTTCAGATTGAAAAGGGGCACTTACTGTGTAGTTTGACCGATCGAAGCCCGATAATGTATACGGCTATAATGGGGTGTTTAAAATCTGGCGTAGTGTTCAGTCCATTATTTGCTGCATTTGGGCCAGAGCCAATAAAATCTCGCATGAAAATAGGCGGCGCCAGAGTACTACTTACAAGCGCTCGGCTTTATCGTAAAAAAATAGCGCCTTGGCGCGATGAATTAAAGTCTTTAAAACAGGTGTTACTTTATGACTGTAAAGGCCAATGTCCTGAGGGTTGTGTTGACTTAGACCTTGTATTAAAACAACACAGTGATGCATACCAAATATGTGAAACAAGCTCAAAAGATACGGCTCTTTTACACTTCACAAGTGGCACAACCGGTAAACCCAAAGGCGTGGTTCATGTGCATGAAGCAGTCATTTATCATAAATATTCAGGCTACTGTGCGCTGGATATTCATCCTCAAGATATTTACTGGTGTACCGCTGATCCAGGCTGGGTAACGGGTATTTCTTACGGTGTCATTTCGCCATTATGTAACCGCGCCACACTTGTCGTTGACAATGCTGAATTTGACCCAGTTCGATGGTATAGCATTTTGGAAGCAGAAAAAGTCAATATTTGGTATACCGCGCCTACCGCTATTCGGATGTTAATGAAGTCAGGTAACGAATTGTGCCAAGATTATGATTTATCAGTACTGCGCTTTTTGGCAAGTGTAGGAGAACCCCTTAATCCAGAAGTAGTAGTTTGGAGCCAAGAGTACCTAGGCAAACCTTTTCATGATAATTGGTGGCAAACAGAAACTGGTGGGATCATGTTGGCCAACTTTATTGGTGAAAATGTTAAGCCTGGTTCAATGGGCAGACCATTACCAGGTATTGAAGCCGCAATTATTAAGACAGATGACCAAGGAAATATCATCAGAGTTACCACACCTGGTGAATCGGGAGAGTTAGCATTTAAAAAAGGTTGGCCATCCATGTTCCGTAATTATCTGCACGAAACTGAACGATATCAAAGTTGCTTTAAAGGTGATTGGTACCTCAGTGGTGACTTAGCCTATCAGGATGAGGACGGGTATTTTTGGTTTGTGGGTCGTAGTTCAGACTTAATTAAATCTGCGGGTCATTTGATTGGTCCGTTTGAAGTTGAGAGTGCATTAATAGAACATCCTGCCGTTGTTGAAGCTGGGGTCATTGGCATACCTGACCCAGTTGCAGGAGAAATAGTTAAAGCTTTTGTGTCACTCAAATTTGGTTGCGTACCCGACTCTGATTTAATTAAAAGCATCATGGCCCATGCTCGCAAAAAATTGGGCTCTGCTTTAGCGCCAAGAGAAATTGTCGTTAAACAAAATATACCTAAAACCCGTAGTGGAAAAATTATGCGAAGATTGTTAAAAGCGCGCGAACTTGGCTTGCCCGAAGGTGATATTTCCACTTTAGAAAGTGACGAAAGCGATAGCATAAAAATAAGCAATGAAGACTAGCTAAATGAAGAAAAAACAATATGAATATTGAAAACAGTAAAGTCCATATGGACATCGCACACTTGCAATTCTTGTTCAAACAAATGTTACGCATCAGGCGTTTCGAAGAGAAGTGTGCCGAACTCTACACCCAAGAAAAAATCCGTGGCTTTTTACACCTCTACATAGGTGAAGAGGCTGTTGCAGTAGGTGTGATGCAAGCATTAAAAGCTGAGGATGCAGTATTTGCCACTTACCGAGAACATGGTCATGCCTTAGCCCGCGGTTTAAGTATGGATAAAGTGATGGCTGAAATGTTTGGTAAAGTCACAGGCAGCAGCAGAGGCCGAGGTGGATCAATGCATATTTTTGATGTGGAAAAGCGATTTTATGGAGGCAATGCCATTGTTGCTGGAGCCCTACCATTAGCGGTTGGTTTAGCTTTAGCCAATAAAATGCAGAAAAAAAATGATGTGGTGGTATGTTTTTTTGGTGAAGGTGCGGTAGCAGAAGGGGAATTTCACGAGAGCCTTAATTTAGCTCAGCTGTGGCAACTACCCATCTTATTTGTGTGTGAAAATAACGGCTATGCCATGGGCACTGCTCTGGCAATTTCAGAGTCGGAGCAACACATATTTCGTAAAGCACAAAGTTACGGTTTAATGTCACATGCTGTTGATGGAATGAATGTGGTCGAGGTCGAATCAGCTGCGACCCAATACTGTCAAAGAATTCGAAAAGGTGGTGGACCCTGTTTATTGGAGTGTAATACTTATCGTTTTCGTGGTCATTCGATGTTTGATACTCAGCTTTATCGTGAGTCTGATGAAGTAGAAGCATGGAAAAGCAAAGGCCCGATTATGAAGTTACAACGATGGCTTGAAGTGAACGGAAAGCTAAGTAGCGCTGAATTAAAACTGATTGAAGATCATGTGGCAGAAGAAATTAACCTGTCTGTATCTTTTGCCGAGTGTAGCGAGATAGAAGATATATCTGACTTATATCTTGGGGTTTATGCGGAGTCAGGATCTTGAAAAATAAAACTTTAACGTATCGAGAGGCACTCAAAACAGCCATTGGTGAAGCCATGCGTAACGATGAACGTGTTTTTCTGATGGGCGAAGATGTAGGTAACTACGGTGGTTGTTATGCTGTATCAAAGGGGCTATCAGAGGAATTTGGATCTGACAGAGTGATTGATACTCCCTTATCTGAATCAGGCTTTGTTGGCGCTGGTATAGGGGCGGCTATAGGTGGAATGCGTCCGATAGTCGAAGTGATGACTGTTAACTTTAGTTTGTTGGCACTCGACCAAATTGTTAACAATGCAGCCACGTTACGGCATATGTCTGGGAATCAAATTGGTGTGCCTTTGGTTATACGTATGGCCACTGGTTCCGGCAAACAATTAGCTGCACAGCATTCCCATAGCTTAGAAAATTGGTATGCACATGTTCCAGGCATCAAAGTACTCGCACCTGCTACAGTGGCAGATGCTCGCTATATGCTCCGTATGGCTCTGAAAGATCCAGACCCTGTCATACTCTTTGAACATGTTATGTTGTATAACGCGACTGCTGCAATTCCAAAGCCTGAAGATTGCCCAGATATGCATCAAGCGTGGGTCAGAAAAGGTGGTAATGATATAAGCTTAGTTACTTACGGTGGTTCGCTTTCAAAGACATTGCAAGCTGCCGGTGAATTAGAGGAGCAGGGTATAAGTGCAGAGGTCGTTGACCTAAGGTGTTTGCGCCCCCTTGATACTCAAACCTTGTTTAAATCGGTGAATAAAACCCATCGTGTATTAGTGATTGACGAGGGGTGGCGTACCGGAAGCTTAGCAAGCGAAATATGCGCACTAGTAGCAGAGCATTGTTTTTGGTCGCTGGATGCACCACCAAACCGAATCTGCAGTAAAGAAGTCCCTATTCCTTATTCGCAACACTTAGAACGCGCCGCCACACCACAAGTTGCACAAATAGTCGAGGCCGCTTTGGTATTGTTGAACCGAGATGTTGCATAATGAAAATACTCACTATGCCATCTTTTGGCGCTGACATGGCTGTGGGCACTATTGTTAAATGGAACGTGAAACCTGGCGACTCAGTATCTAAAGGCGATATTATTGCCAGCATTGAAACCATGAAAGGTCTTATTGATATGGAGGTGTTTGACGACGGTATCATTGTTACATTATTGGCGGGTGAGGGGGATGAATTAGAAATTGGTTGTCCTATTGCAGAACTTCAGCTAAAAAATGAAGAAGATTCAAACAATAACCCTGAACAAATAATGGAAAGTGTTGTGCCGCATAGTCTTGAAGTTGATTCCAATAGAGCTGTTAGTCAAGAGATTGCTGGCCACTCATCAGATAGTCAACATGTTGAAGGTAAAGTGAGGAGGGTGCCCACAGACGTAGAAGAAAAAAGCAGTTATAGCCTAAATACTAAACGACCAAAAATATCCCCCGCAGCACGCAACAAAGCAGAACACTTAGGCATTGATTGGCGTCAACTTCCTCAAGGAACAGGGCCAGATGGCGCTGTGTTGTTAGATGATATTAATATTGCAGATAAACGACCTACAGAACCAGCATCAGATAACGTTAAAGACTCTAACGATATGATGCGAGAAGCCATTGCTTTGACTGTCAGTCGTTCAAAGCGAGATATTCCTCATTATTATCTGCAATTAGATATGTTGCTAGACAACACATTAAATTGGTTGAGCCACCACAATGTAGAACTGCCCCCTAGTCAACGCATATTGAGCAATGCGGTTATCTATTCAGCTATTGCTCGTGCATTAACGGCGTTTCCTGCGTTTAATGGTTTTTATCGCGACGGACATTATCAGCCATCAGACTCTATACATTTGGGTAATGCAATTAGTTTGCGACAAGGCGGTTTGATGGTTGTAGCAATCCATGATGCGCAACGCCTAGGGCTGGTCGAGTTGATGGAAAAAATCAAAGATCAAGTAAATAGAGCCAGAAATGGAGGGCTACGCATGTCTGAAATGCAAGATGCGACAGTCACCGTATCTAATCTTGGAGACAGAGGCTCAGACACTATTCAAAGTATTATTTTCCCGCCTCAGGTGGCTATAATTGGTATAGGAAGGCCGCGCATTGTGCCCTGGGTAATCGATAACAGGGTGACTAGTGCAACCATTGTCAGCATGAGTCTTGCCGCAGATCATCGAGTCAGTGATGGTCATTCTGGGGCCCGCTTACTCAACAAAATTAATGCACTTTTACAAACACCTGAGAGACTAGTATGAATAACAACCAATCATTGAAAGACCTAGTGTGTAAGCTAATATTAAATATTGCACCTGAAGCAGATGTGCAGCATCTCGATCCTAACGAGGAATTAAGAGAAGAGCTTGATTTAGACTCGATGGATTTTATGAACCTACTGGATTTAATCGTAAAAGAAACCGGTGTGAATGTGCCTGAGAGTGATTATGCAAAAGTGAATTCCTTACAATCTTTGAGTGAATATATTGACAGCCGAAAATAGTTTATTTTTAAAGTGATGGTGAGCTTCAAACAATATAAAAATTTATCAACTCATGCCCATGGGCCTTAATTAATTCAGCAGTCTGACCAATTTGATTAAGACCCTTGAGAATTTTTTCATTATTTATAGCAAAATTTTTTAGGAACCTGTCTTGGTAGCTTCTCAAAATTTTTACTCGTCATAACTGTTGTTATTAATCCTTCCCCAAATTAGCCCTTAGACGTTCTTTTAAAGATACGAGTACTTAATGAAAGCTCAACACATTTGGTGTTGGTATTGGCTGTAGTACTCAAAAAAGTGTAACGCCAGAAAATACAAGACCCAAATTACAATCAACTAAGTGTAATCTTCTTTTTTACATGACTTTCCAAGGCGAATATCATATTTCTGGGTGAGTGATAACCATAGAATTAGGCTCTGATTTTTTAAATTTAGATTTGTTTTTAGACAATAAGACACAGTCATAACTATAAAACGCTGCATGGATATATTAAGCCTTCATCTTACTACTTTTTGATCTCTGTCAATTTTTTTGAGGGCCCACGGCATACGCTAATGAAGAGTTTACTTTAATGCTAGAAAATTAGGGAGAGTTAGCATGAGCCATGGAACCACACTATTTAAAAAAACCTCTATTGCTCTGGGGATAGTTACTTTAGTAAGTACAAAATTTGTTTCTGCCGCTAGTTGGAGTAGTGGAGACTGGTCTGTTAGCTTTGATTCCAATTTTTCACTTGGCACCAGTATTAGAACAGAAACACGTGACTTATCACTAGTTGGAAACAGTAACCAATCACAATTTGACTGGACTGGTTATAATCCAGCCACTAACCCTTTATACAGCCCAGCACAAGTGTGGGCACAAGCCGACGGGGCTTATTCTACTAATGGTGATTTGGGCAACCTTAACTTCGACAAGAATAATACCATTTCTACTCTGTTTAAAGGGGTACACGAATTAGACCTACAGTATCAAGATATGGGGGTGTTTTTACGGGGAATGTATTTTTATGATATGGAGTTGAAAGACAAAACACGGGATTGGCAAAATCCTATTACTGCACAAACACAGGACCCTTGTGAGTCGCCAACGGCTAGTGATGAGTTATGTTCAGATGTGCGTTTGTTAGATGCATTTTTTTATTCTGACTTCTACCTAGGGGATGTTCCAGTGAGCTTGCGAATTGGTCAGCAGGTTATCAGTTGGGGAGAAAGTACCTTTATTCAGCACGGTATTAATACTATCAATCCAGTCGATGTTTCTAGGGCACTGGCACCAGGTGCTGAGTTAAAAGAAGTGTTTATTCCAATTGGAACTGTCTTTGCTTCTTTTGGATTAACAGATGAATTCAGTGTGTCTGTTTATTATCAATATGAGTGGGAACGTAGTCGTTTACCGCAAGCGGGGAGTTACTTTGCAACCAATGACTTTGCAGGTGAAGGTGGGCAAAGTAGCAATATTCAACTTGGCTTTAGTGGCAACCCAGATATTGATTTAGACATTTTATTGGCTAGTCTTAATGGCTTAGGTGATGCGCTTCGCCTGGGTGCCGATGCATCATTAATTGGTCTGGCTTATCTGGCTAATTCAACTAAAGTTGCATTAAGAGGCTATAGCGACAGTGCCCACGATGATGCAGATGATGATGGGCAATATGGTATCAAACTGTCATATTTCGCTGAAAATATGAATGAAACTGAGTTTGGTTTATATCTGATTAATTACCATAGTCAACGTCCTTTGATTTCTGGTGTAGCCTCAAATTTCACTTCTGCTGCTATTGGTGCTGATTTGGGATATATCGCAGGGCAAGAACTCACTAAGGACAATGTAACGGACCTCCAAGCCTTTACAAAAACACGTTTTGTCTACCCTGAAGATATTAAATTATATGGATTGAGCTTTAATACTAATTTGGGGGATACCGCTTTGGCGGGAGAGATTGCATATCGTGTGGATGAACCCTTACAGATAGATGATGTGGAGTTGTTATATGCCGCCATGCCTCAACAACTAGCCATTGCTGGTATTGCCCCACCATATGCGGGTATTTCTCAACTTGATAATTATCTGGGGTATGTGGTTGGGCCCGGCGAGACAGCCCAAGGGTATTTAACTTCAGATACAGTACAAATTCAGGCCACGGCTACTCATATATTTGGCCCTGTGTTAGGCACTGATAATCTAGTGATTTTAGCAGAGCTGGGTTACGTAAGTATTGAAGATTTTCCTGACCCCAATTTAATTCGTTTAAATGGTCCAGGAACAGCGCGTAGCCCCTCACTTCAACCTACAGCTGACGGGGATCCTCGAACTGCATTGCATACAATAATATCGAACGGCCCTGAACTTAATCCCTTCCCAACTAACAGTGCTTGGGGTTACAGACTATTAGCCAATGTTACTTTTAATAATGTGTTTGCAGGAATTAACATCAACAACAGGTTCACTTTTGCACATGATGTTGATGGCATTACCCCAGACCCCATGTTTTTGTTTGTTGAAGGACGAAAATCGGCCAGTGCTTCTGTAACGTTTGACTACCTGAATAAATGGTCTGCAACAGCTGGTTATAACGCTTTTTGGGGAGGAATAGGTACTACCAATGCTCTCTCAGATCGTGATTTTGTTTCTTTTAACCTTAAATATTCAATATAGGACGTCAAATCATGATGAAGAAAATAAATCTGGTTTTTGCCGCTTTAACCCTCACAATTGGCGCAAGTCATATACAAGCAAAAGTCTCTGAAGAAGAAGCAGCAAAGCTAGGTAACGAACTTACACCTTTAGGCGGGGACAAATCTGGCAATGCTGATGGTAGTATTCCCCCTTGGACTGGGGGTATTACCAGCCCACCCGGGGGATATCAGCCAGGTGATAACCATCCCAACCCTTATCCTGATGACAAACTGTTATTTGAAATAACAGGGGCAAATTATAAAGAATACACTGATTTTTTGAGTGATGGCCAACAAGTATTATTTGAAACATACCCCGACACTTATAAGCTACCTATTTATCCTAGTCGTCGCTCTGCTTCATCACCACAGTTTGTTTATGATGCCACTAAAAAAAACGCACTCAGTGCTGAATTAGTACAAGGAGGAAACGGTATTAAAAATGCTATTATTGGTATTCCTTTTCCTATTCCCACAAGTGGTGTGGAGGTAATTTGGAATCATATATTACGTTATCGCGGAGAAACCATTAAACGTTTTGCTGGCCAAGCTTCACCGACCGCTAGTGGAGACTATAATATTATTGGTTTTGAAGATGTGTTGCTAGTCAAGTATTCAGCTAAAGAAGCCACTGCCGATCAATTGTTTGAAGAAAATATTTTGATGAAGTTTAAGCAAAAAATTACTTCGCCAGCGCGTCTGGCTGGTACTGCATTGTTGGTGCACGAAACGATGGATCAGGTTAGAGATCCTCGCCAGGCATGGACTTATAATACGGGCCAGCGTCGCGTTAGAAGAGCACCTAACATTGCTTATGATGCCCCGGGAACTGCTGCTGATGGATTAAGAACCACTGACGATTTTGATATGTTTAATGGTGCACCAGACAGATATAATTGGGAATTAAAAGGTAAAAAAGAAATGTATGTGGCCTATAACAATTATCAGTTACACAGCAGCAGTGTAAAGTACGCTGATATACTTAAGCCTAGGCATATTAATCCAGATTTAACGCGTTTTGAGAAGCATAGAGTATGGGTGGTAGAAGCCACATTAAAAGATGAGTTTAGGCATATCTACCATAAACGCATTTTTTATATAGACGAAGATAGTTGGCAAGTTCAACTTGCTGATATGTATGATAGTCGAAACGAAATATATCGGGTGGCCATTGCATATGGCATTAATTATTACGAAGTGCCAGCACAATGGTCAACCCTAGATGTTTTACATGATCTTAACTCTCGTCGTTATTTAGCATTAGGCTTAGACAATCAAGAAAACATGTACCAGTTTGGCATTGAATTAGATGACCGCGAGTTTACGCCCCAAGCATTGCGCCGTGAAGGAAAGCGTTAAGTCATCTAAAATGGTGGCAATGCCAACCGTTTTTTTATTCATAAAGAAGCCTCATATGAAAATAAGAACAGCTAGTTTTATCGCGGTCATATTATTCATCACCCCTTCCTTGGCTAAGGTTGACGTGCAATCTTATCCAGCCCCCTTAGTATCTAGCTCACTGCTTCTAGATATTGCTCAGTCCGACTCACGGCTGATTGCTGTGGGGGAAAGAGGGCATGTTTTATTATCAAAACACACTCAGGATTGGTCTCAGGTTGTAGTCCCTAGTTTAGCCACTTTGACCGCTGTCGACTTTAATGGAGATAAAGGCTGGGCAGTGGGTCACGACACCACTATTTTGATGACGAACGATGCTGGTGTGAGTTGGTCATTGCAATACTACACGCCACAAATAGAACGTCCCTTGTTGGATGTTCATTTTTTTAATGCTAACCATGGTATTACTATCGGCGCGTATGGCACTTTTCTAAGAACCCAAGATGGCGGTGCAAGTTGGGTATCTGAAATACATTCAGAATTTTTGAGTCAGGACGATCTCGATTATTTAGAAGAAATTAGATTAGAGGACGAAGCCTTTTATATAGAGGAATTAGCCTCAATTTCACCTCACTTAAACAGCGTTTCACAAAGCGGTGAACGATTATATCTGGCTGGAGAAGCAGGGCTGTTGGCCATAAGTGATGACATGGGACATACCTGGCAGCGTATGGATATTGATTACTACGGTTCTTTTTTTGACTTCGCTAAAACCGAGTCAGGCAGAGTTTTCGCTGCGGGTCTTCGTGGTCATTTATTTGAGTTGGACCATGATAAACAACAATGGAATACGATTAATTCCGGTAGCACCTCTTCTCTTAACGCCATTATTTCTATTGATGAAAAAAACTCGATGATTTTAGGTAATAATGGTGCCCGGGTTCGTATCTCAGAAACACAAGTAACTTATACCCAAAGTGATGATGGAAAAGCGATCCTCAATGGTGTTTTTCAAGACGGGCAGGTTGTTGTGGTCACAGAAATTGGTATTAAATATATACACAAGGATTTGTAATTCGCCATGTCTACAATCATCAATTTTACCGAGTCACTCATTTTTAGAAACAGACTGATCGTTATTTTTATATTTTTAATCGCTACCCTGTTTCTAATTTACCAAGCATCACAGCTTAAATTAGCGGCTGGTTTTACTAAAAATATTCCCTTGACCCATGAATATATGCGTAATTATATGAAACATGCTAAAGACTTTGGCGGGGCAAATAATGTATTAGTATCGGTGTGTGACAAGGATGGGGATATTTTCAATGCAGCGTTTTTTAATACCCTAAAAGAGGTACATGACCAGCTGTTTTTTATTAATGGTGTAGACCGCTCTTTGGTTAAATCTTTGTTCTCTTCGTCTACACGATTTACCGAAATTGTTGAAGGCGGGTTTGCAGGCGGTCCAGTGATACCTGCTGATTTTAAAGCGACCAATCCGGCAGCCTTACAAACCGTTTCCCAGAATATAAATAAAGCAGGAATTGTTGGACGATTGGTGTCTGATGATTTTAAGTGTGCGATGGTTACCGCGCAATTACTGGAACTGGATCCCGATACAGGGAAAAAGCTAGACTCCTTGGAAATTGCTGAAGAACTTGAACAACAAGTGCGCGTTAAATTTGAAAACGAACGGGTCAGTATTCATATTATCGGCTTCGCCAAAATGATTGGCGATGTGGCTAAAGGTGCACAAGGTGTGTTGGTGTTTTTCGCCATCGCCATCGCTATCACTGCGGTTCTGGTATTTTTCTTTTGCAAATCAATGATGTTAACTCTGCTACCTTTATTGTGCTCGGTAATAGCGGTTATCTGGCAACTGGGCTTGTTAACCCTGCTAGGATTTGGATTGGATCCTATGTCAATATTGGTGCCTTTTTTGGTCTTTGCTATAGGTATCAGTCATGGGGTACAGATGATTAATGCTTTGGGTAAACAGGTGGTTGCTGGCAGTGACGTAGGACCAGCAGCACAACTGGCTTTTCGAACTCTGTTGATTCCAGGTGGCATCGCTTTGTTATCAGATACAATAGGATTTATGACCTTATTGGTGATTAATATTGGCATCATACGGGAGCTTGCGATTACCGCAAGTATGGGGGTGGCGGTGATTATTTTGACCAATTTGGTCTTACTTCCTGTGCTTATGTCGTTCGTGAAACTTGGCGATAAATACAAGAATAAGTTTAGTCATAAAACCCAATGGTCTACAAAATTTTGGCATGTCATAAGTGCCTGTGCTAGCCCAAAGGTTGCGCCTGTAGTCTTGGTTACCACAACAATATTGTTTGTATTTGCATGGTTTCAAGCACAAAACATGAAAATTGGCGATCTCCATGCTGGGGCACCTGCATTACATAGCGACTCTCGTTATAATCTTGATACTGCTTTGATCACCAGTAAATATGGTATCAGTGTGGACTATTTATCCATACTAGTAGAAACAACACCAGAAGCTTGTACATCATATCAGGCGATGAATGCCATTGATGAATTGCAATGGAAAGTATCCAATATTCAGGGCGTACAGTCTGCTGTTAGTTTGGCATCCGTTGCCAAATTAATTAATGCTGGTCATAACGAAGGTAATCCTAAGTGGCGTGTTTTACCCCGTAACCAACAAACATTAGTACAATCTATCTCACGTATCCCTACATCTTCAGGTCTGCTTAATGGTGATTGTTCAGTGATGCCCATCATTTTATTTATGCAAGATCATAAAGCAGAAACGATTAGCCGTGTCATTAATGCAGTTAAGGCGTTAAGACAGGAATACCAAACCGATAGTTTACAATTTAAATTGGCGTCTGGGCCTATTGGTGTCATGGCTGCACAAAATGAAGCGGTGGATGCAGCGCAAGAGCCGATGATGCTCTATGTATTTGGCGCTGTTATTTTATTATGTTTAATCAGCTTTAAGTCACTACGGGCGAC
>CAJQKX010000073.1 GCA_905479025.1 uncultured Paraglaciecola sp. | reverse complement strand
TACTTGAAAGTGCAGTAATGTTTGATCAAGCAGTTGAACTACTTGCCAAGGCGAAAAGAAATACCGGTATCGGTGAGGTGCTGAGTCAGATTTCTCTTAAACTAAAATCCGGCAGCACCATCTCAGCGGCCTTTGGCAGCTTTAGTACGTTGTTTGACTCACTATATGTGAATTTGCTTAAAATTGGTGAAGAGTCTGGTACCCTCGGCCCTGTTTTTAAGGGTTTATCCCGCGACTTAAAGTTTCGAAATGATTTAAGACAGACTATTATTCAGGCAACTACCTATCCTGTAATTATTTTTGCTGTATGTATGTTGTCAGTTGTGTTTATTTTTAATTATATCGTGCCTAAAATGGCGGTGTTATTTGCCGATGCTGAACAATTACCCATACATACTCAAATTATTTTGGGGATCAGCGACTGGCTGATGGCATATCAAGTCTATGTTGGTGTTGTTTTACTCGCCGGTGCAGCCCTTATATATCAAAACCGTCAAAACCCTCAATTGATTGCTTGGTTTCACCAGCGTTCACGACTAGTGCCTGGGGTCAGAACGGTTGTTCTAATGAGCGACCGTATTCGTTTTTGTTCTAGTATGTCATTGTTACTTAAGGCTGGTATTGCGATGGATACCGCAGTGAGCTTAAGTGCGGGAAACTCTGCTAATACTGAAATTAGACGTGAACTTGAAGGGGTTAGTGAAAGTATTCGTAAAGGTATTCACCTTAGTGAGGCTCTGGCTGCCACAACGTTGTTTTCGGACTTGTTTTTGTCATTGATTGAAATCGGTGAAGAAAGTGGTGAAGTAACCCAAATTTTCAGTGAGTTGGCCGATCGTAGCCGCAATGAGTTTACTCAATGGGTTAGTCGTGTGACTGCGCTATTGGAACCATTACTAATTATCACTATGGGGCTTATTGTGGGGGGGGTTGTGGTGACTATGATGCTTAGCGTGATGTCGATTAATGATGTCGCGGTATAGGTTAGAGTGAAAAAAACGCAAATGGCTTCAATAAAATGTAAACCTTCTGGATTTACCTTAATCGAATTAATGATTGTGGTGTTGATTATGACACTGGGAGCAGGTTTAATCGGACCATTAAGCTTAAAAGAGTTAAATAAATCTAGGGCTAAGATTGAATATCTTGAATTGAGAAACACTTTGAAAATAATGACCACTCAGGCCTATGCTCGAGGCTTTGGGTATCAAGTGGTATTGGCGGAAAAAAACATGACCATAAAATCTTCCATAGGCGAAAAGGCTTATACCTATGAGTATATTACTCTGCCAAGGTTATCTTTTTATATCAATTCTAATGGTTTTCCATCTGTTAATAATTTGATGATTATTGTTGGTAAAAAACAACAAACCCTTAGCATGACGGACATGCTCGGTGTGAATCGGGATGTGATTGATGCGCAACACAACTAGTCAAATAAAATCAATAAAAGGCTTTACCCTGATTGAAGTCCTCATTGCCAGTGTGATTCTATTTTTGTTTTTAGCGATTGCCTCCCAAGCCTTTAATCAATCGGCCACTGCCTCTAGAAAGGCTGAAAGAGCCGCCAAAATTGCAGGGCTTCTACCACTGCTCACTGAGAACATTCGTAATAAAATTGTCGCTGCGAAACAAATTTCTGATCAAGGTGACAGTGGTAGTTTTTTCGACTTAAATTATCAGTGGGAGGCTACATTACTCGAAAGGTTGGGTCCACCTAAACGATTGAGTGTCGAAATTGAAGATGATACGCGTGACCGGTTTAATTTGTGGCAAGTGAATGTGATTATTAGAGAAGGCCTTTATCAACGACGTTGGCAATATGAGGAAATTACTTGGCACAGGTAAAAGAGAGGCTTAAACATAAACAATTTAGTGGTTATACTTTGATAGAAGTATTAATTGCTATGGTTATTTTGATGAGTTTGATGTTTACGGCTAATTATAGTTATTCACAATACTCCGGTTATTGGGCTGGACGATTAGGGCAATTTGATCGCACCTTATTTCAGTTCCAAGGTTTGTTGCAGGTTAAAGATACCATTGATTCGGCAATCCCATATATGGTCGAAAAAGTTCAAGAAGAATACACTTTTTATTTCCTTGGCCGCGACCAAGGGGTCACTTTTGTCACTGCTGCGCCGATATTTGGCGTTACCCAAAACGATGCCTCGGTTGTGAGGTTATTTATTGAAAAAGCAGGCACAAGATACCAGCTGGTTTATGAGGAGGCACCTTTGTCAGATAAAATATTGCTCCGCTTAGATCAGCCATTAAACTTTAAATATCGGTTGGTGTTGTTATCTAGTTCAGAGCCATTGAGGTTCAGCTATTATGGCTGGAAGCAATGGCAACATAAGTTCATGCGCGAAGATTATCCTGATATTTTGCCAAGTTGGCTAAATACTTATGATGCCGCGGACAGTGGGGTACAGCCGCTGGCGATGAAATTACACATTGGTGATGAGGTCATAGCTTATCAATTGGCCGAAGGGCACCGAAAATTAATTAAATTTTATCAGGACGACATGAGGTGATGTTTTGCTAATGAGAAAACAACGTGGTGTCGCATTGATTCAGGTAATAATCATCACATCGATTATTTTATTACTGACGATATTTTTCTTATCAGTGGCCAAAAGTCAGGTCGCCAGAGCCGCTGCATTACAGGCTAAATCTCTAGCATATATGGCTCAATACAGCGGTAAAAACCGCGTTTTGTTTGGTTTGTTAACCAAAGACAGTATGCAGTTGCGCGAACAAGGTTGGAACTTTTACGGGCAAGCATTTTCGATTAACGAGCATACCAAGGTGCAGTTACAAGATCTCAATGGTTTATTTAGTTTTATCACTATGACCGAAGCCACTATGTTAGAACGATTGTTGCAGCAATACCTTGAAAACAAACAAGCGACAACAATTGCAAACAGCGTTATGGACTGGATAGACAGTGACTCTGTTCGCCGCGCCAATGGTGCGGAGCAAAACGACTACCCAGCGGGTATTACGGTGAGAAATGCTAGAATACAAACTTTTACAGAGCTAGTTTATATTAACGGTATGAGCGTGGAAGCAGAGCAGGCACTCATTGCTAATACTACCTTTCAGCCAACCCCTTTTTTTAATCCGATGACAGCCCCGGAACCAGTATTAGCGATATATACCCAAGACAGCAACAAGGCCTCCGAAGTCATAGCCTTGCAACAAACAATAAACTTTAATCGCAAAGAGGTGCGAGATTTGAGTGGCTTAGAGTCTGATGAATCTATTATGTATTTTATTGGGCCGGGATATAGAATAACCCTCACTGCTCAGGTAGAAAATTCTTATGTGGGTAAAATTTTCGAGTATGGGATATTTCCTTATGACATATTTCCGGTAGAAAGCTTGAGTAATATACCTAAGCAGCGCTAATCAGGGTAAGCTTGTGCTTACGAATTGATACTCATTTATGATAACGACAACAACAGTAGAAAATGTATGGAACCGGTTAACAAATCAATACAAACAAGGGTGATCGACGAAATCACTCGTTTAGCTTTAAAACGTACCGGGATACTGACAAGTGAACTTCGTGGGTTGTACTATGACAGGACAAGTCAACAAGTTGCTTATACCGAAAAGCACGAGTTTGTTCGTGCATCAGTTGATATTTTGATACTAGGCAAAGAACATTATCGTGAAGAGAACCGAACTTTTCCGGTGCAAAGTTGGCAAGAATTAAGAAAGATTTTAGCGCTGGAGAGCACTGCCAACGATGCTGAAATCATGCTTTACAAGATGGGAGATTATATTGACGGTGAGCGTAAGGTGGTTACTTGGTCTTGTGCTAAAGATACCTTTACCCGCTTTGGCATCAAGCCATTACTTGTTATCCCGGAAAGCCTGTTACTGCTGTCATCAAGACCTAAGCAACTAGTTGTTTTGTCCCGTGACGAGCAAGTTTTTTGGTTTTATGATAGCCAGAAAAAATACCTCAGTTCAGCAAAAAAGGGTCTTATCGTGAGTAATGAGATGTTTATGGCCTCTGCAGGCTTGGCCACAGACATCTGCCAACGTGAGGTGACTGAACATGATTATCTAAGCACTTTAACAGAGCAACTGACTCCTATACTGGTGCGCCATTTACTAGGATTAAAAACCGGCTTACGTCAACTGCAAACTGTTGATTGGCGCAGCTATGCAAAATACTGTGGTGTAGTGTCTGCAGTGTTATTTATGACTTATTTTTCACTCACCTCAATCTATTTGAAATTACGCTTATCGTCAGCAGTCGATACCTCACAAACCCTCAGTGGTAAAACTGACTCAGTTTTTATGATAAAAAAGCAACTCACCAAAATCGAATTGCAACAGCAACAGTTGTCTGAAGTATCGACAATACCGGGAGCACCTTCAGTTATATGGCGCTTGTTATCGCCTTTGATGCAGCGAGAGGTGATGATAACAAGACTGAGTTATTTACCCGATGGACGGGTATTATTAGCTGGGATCGCCAGTAAAGACACAGAAGTATTAGCTTTCCTTAACCGTGATGACTTGGTCGAGACTCCAAAACTAAATACGGCTACACGCACAGTTGATGGAAAAGACCATTTTAATATTGTCTTTAAAATAAGGGGGGCGAAATAATGACTAATCTTCTGAAAGTTACAGTGATGTTACCAGTGGTCGTGATTTTGTTGTTCATCAAGTTAGCCCTATTACCCATAATGGCATGGCAAAGTGAGTTGTTAGCAAATATTGAACAATACGAGCAAAGAAATACAAAAGCGCAGTGGCTTCTTAATTCAGAATCTGAATTAATAAATCAATTTAGCAAATTGAGCCAAAAATATGAATCTCAGGTGCAGGCTTATTCTAGCTTTGAGGCCACAGAAGATTTTCATATTGAAACTAAAGTGATGATTGATATTTTACTGGGTGAATTTGACTTGAAAGTGACTCGATTTTTTTGGCGTGATTCAACTGATGAAGAAGTGTTTCCTGGCTTTTATAAGGCACGTTTTAATGTTGATTTTACCGGAAAACTTAAAAACTTTGCATTATTACAAGCAAGGCTTGGCACCAGTGAAAAAGCGTTTAAAATATTGAATTTTAGTAATAGGGTTAGTAATCAGTCGGCCACTTCAATGGGCTTAGTGGCTAGCACGCTAACCGTAGAAACCTATTATTGGCTAAACGGAAAACAATAAGATGGCATTAAAAAAAGCAGTAGTATTGTTTAGTGTATTTTTAGTTTTACTGGGCCTAATGGACTTTACTAACCGCCTGACACTGACCAGTGTTTCAAATATGCAGCAAAACGAAATGGTCGACCAAGGTTCAAAGCCGGTGGAACTCAATCACATAATGCTAGACGAGGCGGCAGTTAAAGCCTTGCTTAGCTGGTCAGATATAAAAGCGGTAACATTATTGCCAGAGCCGATACAGCTACCTCCTCCTGTGGTGGAACCCAAGCCCGAGGCACTGGACCAACGTCAAGTGGTGACTGCTGCCATTTTGGGTGATCCCTCTCAATATTTGTTAGGTGATGATTTATTGGCGCTTAAAGGAGTGTTCCATGATGGGAAAGATTTTGCATCGGTGGAGATTCAGAACATTAATAGTCAGGTCAAACGTTATATTACATTTGCCAAAGGTAAAGGGATAGATAAAGTCAGTGGAGGAAGCGTCACTGATTATGTGCTGACAGAAATAGGCATGTACCATGTGGTATTAAAAAAACAAGACGTCGTCGTCAAATTACAGTTGTTCAAGCGAGCAGTAGAGTGAATAAGTTAAGGGGAAGTGATGATTAATTTCATGCGTAAAGGTGCAGTAATATTGTGTTTGGCGAGTTTGGCGAGTTGTACTTCATCTAATAGTCTAGATAAATATAAAGTAAACCCTGCATTATTTGAAGAAACTAATCAAATGATGGTCGAACAAGAAAAAAGTGGAGAGGCATCAAAGACTAGTGAACAAGATGCTAAGGCGCAGTTTACCCGTTTGAAATCGATGGCTGAGCTGTTTAACGCAGATAAGGAAGTTAAGCGGGTGGCCATCACTTTTTCAGCCGTAGACCAAGTACGTTTTTCTGTGGATGCGATGAAATTGAGTGAATTTATTCACCATGTGTTTAGGGATATCTTAGGGGTTAACTATGTAGTGGACAAAACACTTACCAATTTAGCGTCTCCGGTTACCCTGAATTTTCAGAATCCGATCTCTAAAAAAGAAGCGTTTTTGGCCGCAACTGACATTCTACTGCGCGAGCAAATTGGAGTAACCGTAAAAGACAGTATTTATTATTTATTCCCAATGGAAACTCAATCTGAGGGAGATGTAAGTATTGGAGTGGGACGAACTGATGCTGATTTACCGTTGACTCAGGGTAAAGTCTTACAAATTGTGCCGATGAATTTTGGTATTAATATTGGCATTGAACGCACTTTGCGGGCCCTGAGTAATGTGGCGATTACGGTAGATATGGATAAAAATGCAATATTCTTACAAGGTACTCGCAGTAAAGTCAAAAAAGTGATGGAATTGGCTCGAATCCTTGATATGCCATCAAATCAGGGAAAATACATCGCTTTATTACGGCTGACTTACATCTCCACAGAAGAATTTTCAAAACAAGTATCGAGCCTTATGGAGGCTGAAGGTATTCCTATAGGAGTGGATGAGACAAAGCAAAAAAATGTGGTTTTGGTGCCCCTTGACCAAATTGGATTAGTGGCTGTATTTGCCAACAATGAAGCATTTTTATCAAGGATCCAGTTCTGGCATCAACAATTAGACCAACCTTCAAAAGGTGATAGTAAACAGTATTTTATGTATGAACCCCAAAATGCTCGAGCCAGAGATTTAGGCGAAAGTCTGAGCCCACTGTTTGGAAGCAATGTACCCGTTACGCCAGAATCTAAAGGAAATAATAGTCGAGATACTCGTTCTGCGATGAGAACCAGCAAAGCGACATCTGTCGCCTCTGCGGGGAATGAGGACTTAACAATGGTAATTGATGAACGAACTAATACTTTAATATTTTACACCAACGGAATGCATTATCAGGCATTGCAGCCATTGATAAAACGAATGGATACTTTGCCTAGACAGGTCATCCTTGAGGCGACGATTGCTGAAGTTACTTTGTCGGATGAATTTAAACACGGCGTTGAGTTTGCGCTGACCAACGACACTTTGGGTAGCGGTTCCTTCGGGTTAGGTACCACTGGCGCATTTGATACCACCGGTATAGGTGGTTTGGCGGCAGGCTGGGTTAGTGGCAGCGGCAATACCAGTATTACCGCGAATTTAATAAAAACTAATTCCTTAGTTAATATACTCTCCAGTCCCACCTTATTAGTAAGGGATGGTGTAGCGGCAAGCATTACTGTGGGTAATGAAATAGCCTTGGTGACATCGCAAACGTCTATCCCTATCGGTGACACTATTAACGAAAGAACGACCAGCACCATAGAACGCCGACAAATTGGTTTGATGTTGACGGTGACACCCACTATTAACAGCCAAGGGATTGTTATTATGGAGATAACTTTAGATATCTCTAATGAGTTACCGTCATCCGGTGATTCAACTTTGTTGAATCGTCAGGTAACTACCGAAGTAGTGGCAAACAGTGGGCAAACTATTATCATGGCTGGATTGATATCTGAAAATAAATCCAATGGCGACGCAAAAGTGCCATTTTTGGGTGATATTCCAATTTTCGGAAACTTGTTTAAAAGTGCAACTGAAAACCGAGATAAGACCGAATTAGTTATTCTGGTGACCCCAAAAATAATCAATGGGGGCCATCAATGGGATAAAATTAAAAATAAATTTAGAAAAGGGCTTGAAAATGTTGAGTTTTAAATTCAATATTAGGGAATAATTTTGTGCGTACATGCTTTTAGCTGTAAAATCAAAGTTATTATGAACGTTCATAAACAAAGGATTAGGTAGAACGGCCTAACCCATATTTCAAGACTTGGAGTAAGACAAAAAATGAAACAAATATTTAAAAAGACCATACTGGCCGCAGCTATAGCTGGTTTAAGCAATTACGCGGTTGCGGGTGAAGTTATAAATGATACGATAAAATATTCAACAGAAGGTTTAAAAACTTTGGCACCAGATGCTGAAAAAACAATTGAATCGTTAGCTTACGAGTTGGGCGCTAATTATATTGCATCTGATGAGATAACCATTACTTTCTCACCCGCAGGCTCTCTGTCAAGCTTTGACGCCGATGGATATATAATAGCAGAAGGTGATGTTGAAGGTGATTCG
>CAJQKX010000072.1 GCA_905479025.1 uncultured Paraglaciecola sp. | reverse complement strand
AAAAATTGATTCACAACTGTGTCAAAATAAGAGTAATAATTGATATTATTCACATGACCGAACATGTCGTTATCCATCCACCTTGTGGTAATAGGAAAGAAAAAAAGAAAATCGGTTTTAGACTCAACACTCATTTAATCGGTTCCTTGATGCGCTTGACGATAAATTTCTTGAACGTCTTCTAAGGTGACAGGTTTTGGATTATTGACCAGCAAGCGTGTTTGTAACATCGCGTCTTTTGCTAAAGCTCTAATATCATTCTCGGCAATACCCATTGCAGCTAAACTAACCGGCAAGTTAAGTTGTTTTATCAAATCCGCTATAAAGTCAATCAGTGCCTGCGCAATCTGTTTGTCACTGCCATCTAGGCTGATGGTGTCAGTGATACTTGGCGCAAGTTCAGCATATAATGGAGCACAGTGGCTTAGGTTGAAATTCATCACCTGAACAAGTACAAGTGCATTACTTAATCCGTGTGGAATATGAAAATGTCCTCCTAATGGATAAGCCAAGGCATGCACTGCTGCGACAGGCGCATTGGCAAAAGCTTGACCCGCTAAACAGGCACCTAGCAACATGGCTTGACGCGCTTCAACGTTGCTGCCATTAAAGGTGGCTTCAACAATATTATGTGATAATAACGTCAAGGCTTGCTTAGCCAATAAATCAGAATATGGATTTTTCTTAATAGCACTGGTGTAGGCTTCAATGGCATGTACCATTGCATCAATCCCAGTTGCTGCTGTCACGTGGGATGGCAAACCTAAGGTTAAACTGGCATCGAGCAAAGCAATGTCTGGTAAAAGTACAGAGGAAACAACACCGGCTTTGGTGGTATCACCTGTAGTGACAATGGCGATAGGTGTCACTTCAGAGCCAGTACCGGCTGTTGTGGGTATCAATATAAGTGGTAAACGTTTCCCTCGAATGGCATCAACACCATAAATATCAGCGAGTTGTTCATCTGAATTAGCTAATAGTGCTACTAATTTTGCCGTATCCAGCGAGCTGCCACCACCAAATCCAATGATGCCGTCGGCTTCAACTTCCTTTGCGAAGGCAACAGCAGCCAGAACAGTATGTTCAGGTGGGTCAGCCACCACTTGGTCAAAGCAGAAATATTTTCTGTCTACTTTTTTAAACGCAGTATCTAATGGTTGAATTAAACCGACATCAACAATACCTTGATCAGTGATGATTAAGGGCTTCAAAATGTCAAGCGTCGCACAAATATCAGCAATCCGATTAATCGCGCCTATTTCGCTAATAATTGATTTAGTGGTCGAAAAAATAAATGGTTTCATTAGTACCTACCTATATACAAAAAGTTTGTCGTTTAAATTAAGCTTGGGTAGTGTATCTCTTTCTGACCAATAATCCTGAGTATGTTGCCAATCTGCTTTGCTACCGCGTTTTGGCATTAAATGTAACGAACGCATCATATAACCAGGGTTAAATTCTTCGGTATCGATCCAAGGCAACAACTCCATATCTGCATCTTCATCACGTAAAGTCATAGTGAGTTGTTTGACCTGTTTTTGATCCATATGTGTTAATAATCGGCAGATGAAATCACCTATTAAGTCAACACGTAGTGTCCAACTTGCACGAAAATACCCCATCACCCAAACCATATTAGGTACATCGGTAAACATCATGCCTCGGTATCCCACTTTTTCTGAAAAATCGACTATTTTACCATCAACCGAAAATTCAATACCGCCTAACACTGATAGGTTAAATCCTGTGGCTGAAATAATAATATCAGCATCTAATTGTTCGCCTGACTGCAGCGTAATTCCGGTTTCGTTAAAACACTCAATCTGATCTGTCTTAACATCAACTTTACCCGAGCGAATACCGGCAAAGATATCGCCTTCAGGCACAACGGCAATGCGTTGTCTCCAAGGGGCATACTTAGGAGTAAAATGTTTTTCTACATCAAAATCATCATCCAGAAGTGCGGCTACGCCTTCAATCAGGCCTTTTTTAACTTCATTTGGATATTGATTAGACAGCTGAATAAAACCAGCCTGCTCTTGCAGCAACTGCTTGCGGGTAATTTCGTGGATCCATGCATCGTCAACCCCGATATCACGTAATTGATCCGTTAGCGGGTTATGGTTTTCTCGTGGTATAAAATAAGTGGGGGAACGCTGCAACAATGTCACATGTTCACAATCATCAGCAATATTGGGTGCTAAGGTCGCAGCAGTCGCACCTGAACCGATTATTACTACCTTTTTGTCTTTGTAATCTAAGTCTTTTGGCCAATCCTGTGGATGAACAAGTACTCCTTTGTAATCACTTTTGCCATTCCAATCAGGGGTATAACCTTTTTCATGATTATAATATCCCTGACACATCCATAAGAAATTAGCAGTAATGACAACCGTTTCTTTACTGTCTTTTTTAAATGCAGTAATGCTCCAAAGTTGATTAACACTGTCCCAACTTGCACCAAGCACATGATGATTGTAGCGAATATGCTGGCCTAAATGATTCTCATCGATGACTTCGTGCATATAATTCAAAATTTCAGCACCCTTAGCAATAGGTGAGCCTGTCCAAGGCTTAAATCGATAGCCAAAAGTAAATAAATCACTGTCCGAACGAACGCCAGGATAATTGTGCGTTAACCAAGTTCCCCCAAAACTTTCCATGCCATCAAGTACACAAAAACTTTTGTCTGGCAGTTGTGTTTTCAAATGGTAAGCAGAACCTATTCCAGATAAACCTGCGCCGACTACCAGTACATCAAAATGTTCGTTTTTATCGTTATCGTTGTTGACGCTGTTATTGAAAGTATTCATAAAATCACCTAATTTTTAATCTATTCTTTTCACATCAAACTGGGAATATTGTTAAAGTATTTATAAATTACCTCTTTAGCCTAGGGCTAATGCCTCCTAAGTAACACTATCGATGACTGCGCTGCAAAAAATACTTCATTCGTTTTTTTGCAGTACCTTGGCTTTTAATGCAACCATATTTTTAACCTAGTACTTCTTATCCACCAGAATCGAAAGCTTGTCAGCAGTAATAATGAATAATGGTATTGCATTACACCTTGGTTACGTTCGATATTCATCTGCACCATACTTTATTACTTAAAATTACTGATCGCTTGGCTAGTTTCCTTAAAGTAATGCAACACATTTTTGTTGAGTCTTTAGCCTAGCTTTTTAGAGCCGTTTTTTGTGTGGTTTTTTGTGCCGAAAGTTGTACATAAACCTCTGTATGTCGTGTTTTGTTTAAATCGTATTTTGTAGCGATATAGGCAGCAATGAGATAAATGGCGAATGGCAATGGCCCTGCAATTAAGCCTAAGTTGAAAATGGTTTGCTCAGAGACCATGGAAACATCCACCTGTTTTGGAAAAGCGATCAGATCGAGTCCGATACCAGCAAACAGAGTGCCTATTCCAAAGGTCGCTTTTTGAGCAAATGAGTTGGCCGCAAAAAACAAACCTTCCTGACGTTTACCTGTGTTGGATGCATGTAAATCAGCAATATCTGCCAACATCGAACCAATCACTATGCCTGCTGCTATAAAGAAGCTATAGCCAACAACGTAAGTGGCAAACAGTATCGGCATAATTAATGGTGAGTCGTTTTCAGGTAAAACACCTAATAAACGTAAATATATGGGACTAAAGCTAAAGGCCGTAGCTACTAATAAGCAGGTAACCAAACTGGGCATTTTATCAATACGTTTTGATAACACAGGCGCAATAATAGACGCCGGAACTAAGCCCACAACTATGGTAAGAGTTAATAAAGAAATTTCAGCCGTAGATAGTTCAAAAAAGTAACTGCCCAGATACAGCATAAAGGTTGCTCCTGCACCACCAGCGATCATCGTCATAATTTGTACCGTAAAGATAATCCGAAAGGGCCCTAATTTAATCGCTTGGGCAAAAGCCTTAAAGCTGCGACTTAAGTCGACTTTCTTTTGATTCTCAGGTGCCTTAGGCAAATATGGAATAGTGTGCTTGGTACCAAGAATACAAAGTGTCATAGCCACAAAAGCGATGATACCTGCTAGCGCACCTAAACTACTGTAACCGTCAACATTTAACATGCCATTAGGATAGGTTTCTGATGCTTTAAAAAACGAATTAAGGGCGACAACCGACAGAATGATACCGCCCACATAACCTAAAAAAGTACGATAGCTAACTATTTTAGTGCGCTCTTGATAGTCTTGGCTTAATTCTGCACCCAAAGCATTATGGGGCACATTAAACATCGTTAACAAAATTCGTACAACGATAGACCAGCCCAACAACCACAAGAACAACCCATCAGGATCCAGACCGACCGGCGGTGAAAAAAGCATATAAAGGGATATTGGAAAAGGGATAACAGCAGCGATCATAAAGGGATGACGACGCCCCCATTTTGAATGCCAATTATCAGAAATGTCGCCCATTAAAGGGTCGGTGATTGCATCAAACAGCAATGCTATCAACGCAGCAAACCCGGCCATAATCGCGGGCATTCCCAAGACCTGACTGAAATAGAAAACCAAAAATGACTGAAAGGCAGTGTCTTTAACGCCTTGCGACATCTGCCCCACGCCATAAGCTGTTTTTGTAAAAAAGGTTAACTTCAACATGGTTTTTCGCTCATAAAAACTTATAGCTATAGCACTGATTATTTTATTAATGCAGCAACATTAATTTGAACTTACAGTATGTTAATTTTACTTGCAAGAATTGCTTAACAAATATTACATTTGTTAAGCAATTAAAATTAAAGAGTATTTACGAATAAAATCTTAATTACACAAAAGTTTAACTTTGGTATGTTTTGTTAGCAACCAGACCAAGTGGTTTGCTGACGACGGCTTGCACTTAACCCCAGAGGCATATGAAATGCTGAACAAATTTTACCAACCTGTTATTGAAAAATGGAGCAAACAGCGCATCTCGCCCGTTGTACCATTCATAAGTAATGGCCTCACGCAGGGATTTCCCGTACTGGTTAT
>CAJQKX010000071.1 GCA_905479025.1 uncultured Paraglaciecola sp. | reverse complement strand
TGAAGTGCCAAGTCCGTTTGTTTCACTTCTGCATCGTGCGGAAGCATCATTTACACCGTCATAAAAAACGATGTGTTTTCCAGACAAATCTGACATTGAGTTTTTAACTAAAAAGTTAGTTAGAAGGGCAAGAGATTGCCTTGCAATGTAGCCGGTCTCTCCAAAATTAATGACTTGAGTGTTTAAGCGTTGTGCAAAAATTGAAGAATAGGTGTTCTCATCGTTTACGCCAGTGCCCCAAGTAGTCGAACCGCCAAAGAAATAGTAATCATTGACATTACTATTCCGATTCTTGGGTGGCGTAGTTGCCCTTATTCCATTAGATATGTTTACCGTCTCGCCTGCAAAATCATCTCTTCTCCATATGATGAAATCGTAGTACGTAGTATCAAGGTTGGAAAGTTCATTGAAGTGGCTATCAGCCCATTCGATGTCGCTGTATAAGTCTAGACTTCCTCTGACATCACGTAAACCTTTGAAGGAATAAATATAGTATGCGACTGGGGGCGCTAAGAGAAGCATCCCTAGTAAGCTAAAAG
Source organism: uncultured Paraglaciecola sp. (assembly GCA_905479025.1). Next base: position 3,408 of record CAJQKX010000071.1, on the reverse strand, counting down.
TAATGACAATATTAAAGCCTATAACTTTAATCCAACTCATAAAGTTCCTCATAATTTTCTTTAAGAGTTTCGTCTTGATGTTCTTTGTAAAGCACGTAATTACCAACAGCTAATACATCCATCTCGGTACCCATAAAACACTTAAATGCATCTGTTGGAGTACAGATAATTGGTTCTCCACGCACGTTAAAAGATGTGTTAACAACGAGTGGACAACCAGTCTTTTCTTTAAATTTCGAGATAACAGCGTGATAACGAGGATTAGTATTAGCGTGTACTGTTTGTATACGAGCGGAGTAATCTACATGTGTGATCGCTGGCACGGATGAGCGCGGTACATTTAGCTTATCGATACCAAATAGCGCCTCTTCCTCTTCAGTCATTGCTCGACGTTTATCGGGTTGTACGGCAGCAACAAAAAGCATGTATGGGCTATCTGTTTCATGATCAAACCATTTACCTACATCTTCTCTTAAGACGCTTGGAGCAAATGGGCGAAAGCTTTCTCGATATTTAACTTTAAGATTAAGTTGCTTTTGCATGACTGGTGAGCGAGGGTCCGCAAGAATGCTACGCGCACCGAGTGCACGTGGACCAAACTCCATACGCCCTTGCATCCAACCAACCGCCTTTTCGTCAGCCAACGCTGTCGCAACCGTTTCGATTAACCCATCTTCAGAAAGCCTTTTAAAGATTGCACCACATTCGGTAAGCTCGGCTTCAATTTCAGTGTTTGTAAACTCAGGACCCAAGTATGCGCCCTTCATAGCATCAAGTTCTGTTGAAACATCACGTTCTTTTTTGTGATGTAGATACCACGTAGACAGCGCTGCGCCTAACGCTCCACCAGCATCACCAGCCGCCGGTTGAATCCAAATATTGTCGAAGATTTTTTCACGTAACAATATGCCATTTGCTACGCAGTTGAGTGCCACACCACCAGCAAGACATAAGTTGCGCTCGCCAGTTTCTTTAGCTATTCCTCTAGCTAAATCGAGAATGATATCCTCGGTTACTTTTTGAACTGAAGCCGCTAAGTCCATTTCTCGCTGAGTAAGCTCTGTTTCCGATGTGCGAGGTGGGCTACCGAACAAAGCCTCCAACTTCTTGTTCGTCATCGTTAAACCAGTTGCATAATCGAAGTAGCTCATGTCTAACTGGAAGCTACCATCTTCAGCAACGGTGATGAGTTTTTCTCGTATTAAGTCTGCGTAACGTGGCTCTCCGTAAGGGGCTAAACCCATAACTTTGTATTCACCAGAATTGACTTTAAACCCCGTATAGTAAGTGAACGCTGAGTAGAGCAATCCAAGTGAGTGAGGGAAGTGTAATTCCTTCACTACTCTTAAATCACTTCCTTTACCTATGGCTAGTGAAGTCGTCGTCCATTCGCCAACACCATCAAGTGTAAGCACCGCAGCACTATCAAAAGGTGAAGGGTAATACGCACTCGCAGCATGCGATAAGTGATGCTCAGAAAACAACAAACGTTCAAGCCAATCAACACTGTCATCAACCGTTGATTTTAGTTCTTTGATAATTGCTGATTTTTGGAATAGTTTATCTTTAACCCACACAGGCATCGCTTTAGCAAAGCTCGTAAAACCTTTTGGGGCAAATGCTAGGTAGGTTTCAAGCAGTCTCTCAAATTTAACAAAAGGCTTTTCGTAGAATACGACATTGTCGATTTCGCTAGCTGCTATGCCAGCCTCTTTTAGGCAATAGAGAATCGCATGATGTGGAAAACCAGCATCATGCTTCTTGCGTGTAAATCGTTCTTCTTGCGCAGCCGCTATGATTTCACCATCTTTAAGCACGCATGCAGCGCTGTCGTGGTAAAAGGCTGAGATACCTAAAATATACATGGGCTACTACTAAAAGAGGGTGTATAAGAAAGGCGCCACACAGAACCTTGTGCGAGTATTAGCAAGCCTCCGAGCATCAACATCACTATAATGATTGGTGCGAGCCATAACTTTTTGCGCACACGTAGGAATACCCAAAGCTCTTTTAAAATTTCCATTTGATTGCCATTACTAAAACTGATGCCTGAATGATTCAGATTTGATTGATTCGTTGCGTGGGATCCAGTGACTTGCTTTCTGAGTAAACTTTAACCTCAACTCATCTCGCCCACTTAGACGCATGAGCATTGCAATTGGCGTAAACAAACCAAAAAAAATAATCCCAAGTACAATTGGACTTACTATCATGCCAAGGAGGAGCCCAAACCGCATCCATAGCTTGTTGAGAGGTAGAAGTGCATCATTCTTAATCAGCGTAATAAGCAGAAATATCGATGCCGCCGCAACAAATACATATGCCCAAACTATATTTTCTGTGTAATAAAAGTAAGCTGCGGCTACCGCAAATACGAAAGTAAAGAAAAATCCAAAATTTCGGTTGGATGGAAGTTCAATTTCTGAGAATTTCACTGATTTTTCCGTCCTTGGGCTAGCGAACCTTTCAGCATCCCAGCAGTAAAGCCAAACCCTAAAATATCTTTGCCCTTCTGCTTGAAATCATAGGTCAGCAAAGCTTTTGCTAGACCCTTCACATCGACTTTGACATTCTCTATTTCGTATTTGGGCTTATCGTCATTGCCTTCAGTGAACCTCACTTCCTTTAATAACTTGTTGACTGCTTTGGTGACCGACGCTTTGTTGGCTTGAGTGGGTATTGGTAACAGCAAGATTTTCTCTGCTTCAACTTCTGCTGTGTGCTTTTGAGTAGTTTCTTGTTCTCAAAATCTACAGCCAATACTTGTCCTCTATTCATAATAACGCTCCTTTCTCAGTCACTATGAATATTATGACTTGGGCTCAGAGCGTATCTTCTTCCAGTATTGTACTATTGGCTACGTTAAACACCTACGATTTTCAGCCGCAGCGGTTTTTTTCAAGTTTGTTTACAACAATTGCAGAAAAAAGGTGGATTACAAGTAGCAAAAGTCAGTAAAGATAGGGCTTACAGCCTATGTCGCTATTCCCACTCAATGGTTGCGGGCGGCTTTACTAGAAATATCATAAGTCACGCGAGAAAATCCAATAGTTTAGTTGATAATTGGGCTCGAAACTCGCTCAAGAAATTTATAAGGCAATCTAGCTGAACGCGCCAGCATCAAATCAATTGTATCAACTGCTCGCAATCGATTGCCTCGCTTCGTGTACGTCCCCTTCGTGCTCATCCCTTGCGTAATTTTTGGTGTAATTAAACACGTACAATTGTGTTCAGGCATGTATCTAGGTGGTTTACGAGAGAAATGTAAAGGCCATCAGGCCTTTATTTATGAGGCTTTTTGGGTGTAGGTGTGGGAATGTGTAAGAAGTCGTGGTGCCCGGGGCCGGAATCGAACCGGCACTCCCTAATGGGAACAAGATTTTAAGTCTTGCGTGTCTACCAATTTCA
>CAJQKX010000070.1 GCA_905479025.1 uncultured Paraglaciecola sp. | reverse complement strand
TTAGCAAAGCCGTAATCAGCACCCGCTTTAACCGAATAATTAGCATGCTTATCTTTAGAAATTGCAGCAGCTTGGCCGTAAATCAATAATTGCTTAGACATAACTCTTACTTACTCCATAAATATTGTGGCAATGCGCCAACAACTAAAATATTGCGTTATAAAATAAAACCCATAACGCTTAAAAAAATGCCGACCAAGAAGTCATCAAGACGATTACGCCAAGACAAGCTATGCAGCCTGCACACCATAATAAAACGTAACAAACTCTTTACCATCTCGCCCAATACCAGAGGACAGATGGCCAAAATGCTTATTTTTATCTGCAGCTAACAACTGCTCAATTGCTGTTTCTGGCACAGCAAAATATGTTGCTATTGAGGTAATAACAGGCATCACCTTATGCAGCTCAATTTCGGCATCATAAAACCGAAGGTCATAAGAACTGCGCCCTTGAGCGTCAGGGCCCTCATCGGTTTGGCCTTCTACCTCCATATAAAACAACTCAGTTAACGTCAGCTCAGCACTTAGCGAAAATAAGGCTTTCACTGCGTTTAAACCCTGTGTTTCGCGCCCGCCTGACAAACGCTTAATACCACTTAATATATCCGCCCTCGAAGTAACCGGCGGCAAATAATAATGATCTATCATTCTCACGTTTGGCGAATCAAGCTGCCACTTAAACGCCTTAAAAGCTTGCTGCGTTTCACTACCCACAGAGCGAATTTTGTTTTCAACGTAAAACTTGCAAACAGAAGTATCGCCCTGCCCATCAAAACCAATAAGCAATTCACGCACACCCAGCACTTGCTCACTAATAACATCACGATAGGCCGTAGGCATATTCAACAGCGAAGCCAAGCGATAAATTAATTGCTGCTTACCCATCTTTAACGCAGGCAAATACAGTATTAATAAATAGCGATCACTCAATAATGAGCCAGCCGTCAGCTTAAAAGAAGGCTCATAAAAATAAGGCACACCTAAAGAGTCCACAAACTCCAACAACAACTTGCCGTAATTTTTTGACGCCATAGCAACAACTTAAAAACTAAACCACATCCATACTGTTATTTATTATTATCAGCAAAACGCACTTTACTCGCCGACTTGTAATACGTCAGCGCAGCCAAGTCAGCATCATCACCCGTTAGCAAGCTATCAACAAACAGCAGATCAGCATCACTTAACGAACCCACCACACGCTTAAGGCGCAGTGTATTTAAAATATAATCGTACCGAGCGCTCGCGTATTCAACGCGCGCAAAAAAAAGATCTCGCTCGGCATCAAGCAAAGCAATAGTGGGGAGTAAGCCAGCGCGACTCTCTTCTTGTCTTGCTGCAACCAACTGCTCATGCGAAGCCACAGACTTAGCCAGTGCATTCACTTTAGCAATAGCGGCTAAAATACCGTCATAAGCTGAGAACGTATCGGTTTGCACACGACGCGTTTGCATTTCTAATTGTTGCTGGGCGCGAGCTAACAAGCGAGAAGACTCACGAATTTTTGAAGAGACAGCACCCCCCGAATAAAGAGGGATATTTAAAGACACGGCAATATCAGCCGTATCGACATCACTGCCGCCGCCAAACAACGTTCCTTCTGTTTCACTATTATTAAAACGCAGAGCAAGATCGAGGGTAGGATAACGCTGCCCCTCATCTTGACGAAGCTGCTGGACAGCAACCTCAACCGCGTGACGGCTCGCATCGATTTCAGGGTTAGAAGCCAGCGCCGTTTGTAAGATTTGCTCAGGGTCATTAGGCTCGGGGCTCGATAATTCAAACGTATCGCCCATTAACGTTAACGTTGCAGGAACCACACCCGTTAACTCACGCAACTGCTGCAATGCCACTTGCAAACGGTTACGCAACTCAATTTCACGCGACTCAACCTGAAAGAAGCGCGCTTCAGCATCCAGCAAGTCAGACTGCCTACCCAGCTTAGTGCCCTTTTCTTTCGCCAACTCATATTGCTTAGCAACCGCTTTTTTCTCAGCCTTAATGGCTTCAAAATTTTCATTCGCTGCCAAAGCCGCAAAATAGCGACTGGCAACACGCTCAATTAAATCCTGGCGAATAGCTTGCAACTCAGCATCCAGCAATTGCACTTCGGCCTTAGCCTTATCAAAGCCAGCCCAATGGCTAAAACTATAAATGGATTGATTAATCGTGACTGCGTAATCTTGGGTAGGGTAATCGGTTTTGCCCGAAGCAAAAACCTGATTGTCTGCGCTATTAATATCTTGTTGAGTTTCGGTATAGCTAGCAACCAAATGCATAGAGGGCAACAACAAAGAGCGCGCCTGAATAAACACCTCTGATGATGCACCATGCTGCTCTAGAGCCGCCAAATACTCCGGGTCACTCTGTAAAGCCTGCTGATAAACATCAATAATCGATTCCGCGCGCACAAAAGTGCTGCACATAAGAGAAATCGTTAGAGCAATAACTCGACAAACACCTTGAAACAAACAAACAAAACAGCTCACAGAACACTCTCCCTAGGCGGAAACAATTTATCCTAACGATACTACCCTGCTGCGATGTGAAAAACCAACAAAAGAGTATAAAAAACATTGATTTAATTGAAATATGAGCATTTAGTAATACTGGCTACTTTTTTTGATTACTGACCACACCGGCTGATCAAAAAACGATCGATAAGGGTTAGCAACTTATCGCATAAAAAGCCACCAATACACCAAGTGAATGACCCACAAACCATGCAGTAAAATTAAAACGCTATACAGTCATAAATAGGTAAACGAGCTGAAAAAAGGCATTTGAGGGGGTAAAGAGAGATGAATAGAGTTAAAACTGTAAAAACCACAGCAGATAGCGATTAAACTCATTGATTTTATTCGTTAAAGTGTAGGAAGGTCTGGGATTTTCTAGCTGTTGTGTTATTATGCCGCCCCGCTGATTTGAGGCTCTCACTTATAGTATGAAGTTGGTGAGGCAAAGAGCAGCAAGAATATAGAAGTACAAGTTTTAAAAAACGGAGAGGTGGCCGAGTGGCTGACTCGAGTGCAACGAGAACACATTGCCGGAGGCAATAGCCCCTTTTGGAACAAACAGGGGTGAGCAAAGCGAATAACGCGCGC
>CAJQKX010000069.1 GCA_905479025.1 uncultured Paraglaciecola sp. | reverse complement strand
TGCATCATAATATCTGTACCGAAACGCAAGTAATGGAATCATTAAAACGCATGGCCGTGGTGGTTGATGGGCAGAATGCCGATGATCCTAGCTATCAAGCAATGGCCCCTGAGTTTGAAAAGAGCATCGCTTTTAAAGCAGCTTGTGCGTTGATTTTTGAAGGGAAGGAACAACCGAGTGGTTATACCGAGCCGTTGTTGCATGAGATGCGGCGGATGCAGAAAGTGGCTATGGGGTTAAGGGGTTAACCGTCCAGTTAAATGCTTAACCAGACTTCTTCTTTCATGAATCACGCCGACAATCACGGGCTTTTCCATGCCTTCGGTCAGGTAAAAAATAAAGTGGTGTTTGTACTTTGTCACCAGTAATTCGGGAAAGTTATCCGAAAACTGGCGGTTTATGATGTTGTTTTTTCCAATATCCTCAAAGGTCTTTTTTAGGCCACCTCGATATTCCTGAAGCATGGCTTTACCCCATTGCTTGAGGGTATAGCGTGCTACTTCGCGCAGGTCTTTTTCTGTATCTTTAGTGAGCCGATAGTCCTTCATTTCTTGACCCTTTATTCCTGTTCAACCTCGTCAAAAATATCATCGACAGATTTGGAAGAGAAATCACCTTGTTTCGCAGCCGCTAAACGCGGTCTCAAAAAACCTTCTAACTCTTGTAGCGCCGCTTGCTCGTCCGCAGCCGGAAGCGTTCGAGACAGCACATACTCTTTGATTGACTGCCCTTTTAAGGCTGCTGAAGCTTTCAAGCGTTGATGTTGCTCGGGGGAGACTTCAATAGAAAGACGCATAGTTCACCTCATCATGTTTTCATAACTTTACCAGCATAAAGAACAAACAACATTTTGTCAAAAGTGTACAAATGTACAAATGTACACCCCCTCGATAAAAGCGGGTTAGTTCAATCTGACCCTGGTTTCTTGGAGCCTAGCGGGATCAGACCATTGACCTCAACGCGGTCAGTTATACCTCATCGGCACGCATTAACCACAAAGATTTTAAGTGTACTGAGCATTTTAAATCATGCAAAACCGTAACTCGTACTATTAAACGAAACAACCTTTCAGTTGTGCTGTCATTTAAACAGTTCAATTTATTCCAGTTATTATTTTAATAACCATATCAATACCTCGCTTCCAAGGACTCATTACAAGGTGACTTACGACGTTAACAATCACCTCACACCTGCGTTGGCAGTTAGCCTACTGGCACATATACTGATATTTATTTATTTAGAACCCAACTCGATAAATTTAAGAAACAAGCACGATCACATTAGCAACAAAAATCCCATCGACATTACGTTTAATGCATCAGCATCAGAAACCTCAAAACGTACAAACGGTGCCAAACCTAAAAGCGCGGAACAGCAGCAACTAAAATCACCAGATACAACAAGAAAACTCAGCACAGAAATATCTAAAATCATCACTCAAAGTGTTAACCATCATGAGAATGATACCAATAACCGAGCGGCTGAAGATGAGCCAGAAGCGCGAGTATTCACCGCAGAAAAACCAATTCATATGATGATTCAGGATTTTCTTGACAAGAATAAGTTCAGTATCGCTAGCAATCCATGCAACGCAAAGGAGCAAGCATCGAAAATACGAAATTGCGACCCTGATGATGATTTAATGCATCAAACCACCCTCACCGAGATGGGCAGAATTTTCTCAAATGCATTTGCCAGCCACTCTACGTATAAATCATTTACAAAAGATATAAATAAAATTGAGGAGCTTATTCATTTGCATCAATTATTGGGAGACAAAGAGGGAAATAAAACGTTAATGCTTGAGCGCGAGCGAATCGATAGTGAGATCAGAAGCATCACTAAAAAATACGATAAGGATATTAACCTCCTTGAAGTCTTTGGAGCCGCCACCGCTATGACAAAGGATCTAATTATCCAAGATTAGTATTTTTAAAACCTGACTCAAAAGAAAGGTACAAACACAGAGTCAGAAAAGGGTCCGTATAGAGTTCCCAGAGTTTTATGGACTCCAAGTACAGAAATTATCATCAAGGGCCACTAGCTTTTGATAAGACTTCTTTCAATAGACCAATTTCGCGACTTAACTGTCGCCTAACCTCTTCTTGCGACAAGTCCATTACCACTTGCCTGTGGCACTTTCTTACTATTTTTCCACTTCCGCAGGGACACGGATGATGACCTCGATAGCCATGCTTTACTATTTTTTCTATACCAGAAAAGAGCTCTGGATTGAAATGCGTATCAAATTGCTTCTCGTAGTAGTCTACATACCCGCTCAAACCATGGGGACTATCCTCAAACGGGTACTCTCCTTGTCGTCTCCAGCAACAATAACTATATAAGTAGTTAACAACAAGGTTGTTCACGAAACCGAGTAAACTTGGCTCTTTTTTGAAAGCTAACTGCACCGCTATAGGCACCGCCAGACAAAATGTCCCATCATTGTTTAAATGATCGTAATCACTTACGACCTTGCCCTGTAGCTCGATAACTTCTGGCAAAATCAAAGGGTAAGCCTTCGGCACTCTCAACTCAACTTCGAACCAATCCTGAATACTCTCTAACCCTTGGCAGGATACATCGAAAGAAAGTACGCCTTGGATTATTATCAGCCCATTTATCTTTTCCGCACACCGCTCAAGTCCTTTGTGAAACGCACAAAGCTCTATGATTTCAGCTTCTACATCCACAACCTTGGCTAAACCTTTCGCCAAGGCCTCTGACCTTCAGAAATCTCTACATGCGCTCTTTCAATATTTGGTTTAGGGTTTACTAGAGGCCAAATGTAATCGAACTTGCGATCAATAAAAGTCGACCCAAGTCCTGCCACAAGCGCAGCCCTAACACCTTTCCGGTCATATGAACCTACAATTTCTAATAAGTTTTTATTTACCTGCTCGACCCATGCAAAAAAAGCTCTTGCGCGCGCACTATCATCCTCATGCCATCGATCAGCAAAATTCTCATCTGGATTGACAGGATTACCAATATACCACTCTCCGCTTTGGCTTCGCTGAATCAACTGATCTTTTAATGCCCTCTCATCTAAAACACTTTGAGACTTGGTTAGATTTACATAAACATACAAACGGCTGACTATGCCTTTTAATGCCAGATATACATTTGGCTCACCATCGTATACCTGCGTCGCTAGTGTAGTGATGATCATCGAAATTGGTGCAAATTTAGAGATACTCTCTTTATCAAAAGTAATATCTCGATGTCTCTTCAGAATTTGAATTGCTCGCTGGAGAGGAGTTCTAACGAGCTGATCAGGAACATCTGCGATGCTGCCAAAAACAGTTGAATTATCTTGATAAACTCGCCGCTTCTGTATTTGTTCCGCCAAAAGATAAGCTGACTTGTTCATCTCAAAAAACCAAACTGCATAAGCATTTGGGTCGCCAGGAGACCAACTATAAGCCTTACCAGACTTATGCGTTAAACTAATAGCCGTTCCACTCAAATTGACGGAGTCTAAAACGCATGGAAGGACATCTAGATGAAACCCAATACCATCTTGCTCAGAGTATTCTAATGTCCAGCAACGGGAGCCCTCTCTATCAAGCATTACTCGATAAGAACCATGCTCTTTTAACCGATCCCCTACAATCAATTTAACATCGACTGGCTCAACCGACCCTTTTGGGTGAGGCAGCTCGCAAACCAAGTCGATGTCATAATCTCCTTCTTTCATACTCATTAGCGGCCGCACTACCGTACCCAGACGAAATGAACCCTGAACATATATTGTTGGCAACGACCCGTTAGAAGCCAGCAACTCACCTTCTGTGAGCCAACTCCCAACAGATATATAGCGATCAACTGCTTGCTGATACTTGCTAGGGGATATATCTAGCCCCTCAATATATTCAGTCAAAAATTCATCATACGCTTTTTCATTCAATGGCATTTTAGGCCCCTCACTGTAATTCTAAACATCAAAAACATGAAAAAAACCTCCTCTAGACCTATTTTCATCATACAGATGAAAATTTATTGCTGTCTTTGGCATACGAACCCTGCCAAGCTCTATAGCGGTCGAAACAGGCATCGCGGGGAAAATATGGATCGCGACGCTTTCCCCATGCACCAGTTTAATTTCATCGAATAACTTTCTTACTACCCTGCGAAACTCGGACAAATCATCTATTGACTTAATGCAGTCATTATTTGGATTAGCTATCGTTAAATCCCATATTGATACATTTTTTCCTAACACTGAATAAATGCGACATCCCGTTATGATGGCACTTAACGATATAGATAAAGCAACTATTGGATAGATTCTATCTGGACGCGAAACTTTATACTTTAAGCTTTCCTCTCTTCTAAGCCACGACCATGTCGGTGGCTCTCTATGAAGCTGGTAAATCTGAGCTGCCGGTATATCAGAAAGCAAACAACCCAATTTGATTAACAATGGCTGAGGAGCTAAGCCAAAAACCGAAAGATGGTGGATCAAGCCATCCTTACATGCCTGTTTAACATATTGCTTAAAATTTCCTTCAAGTGCATCGCGCTCGAAGGTCCAGTATTCATCGCTATTATCCGTATATGGACTTCCTGAAAGACTTAAAATAATTGGGCTCCTTGATTCTGGCAACCAATCAAAAAGCATTGCATTCGCAGCTTGCTCATAATTTAGCGATGATGGTTGCGCCCCTATATTTGCTCCATAAAACAGAATTGTGCTTTTCTTTTCTGGCGCAATTGAAG
>CAJQKX010000068.1 GCA_905479025.1 uncultured Paraglaciecola sp. | reverse complement strand
ATTTCCCTGACTTCTCTGTGTCCATCGCGTATTAAATAGTCACGCCAGCATGGTTAACCAAAGGTAATGCTGCAGGTGATTGTAATTTTTCTCTTAACCAATCGGGTATGGGTGTTTTTTGATAGGTTTGGGTGTCGACCATTACATAAGTAGTGGTGCTTTTAGCTATGATTTTTTTTGATGCAAAGTCGCTGATCATTATCTCAAAAGCATAAGAAGTATTGCCAAGCTTTTGTAATGACACTTCAATGGCCAAAACATCATCGAACTTTGCTGGCGAATGCCAATCAATATGCAAACACACCACTTGGTTGTCTAAGCCTTTATCCAACAAAGCTTGAAAACCACCTACTGCTACTCTGAAGTATTCTGTTAAAGCAATGTCAATATAATCAGCATATCGTGCATTAAATACAACTTGTTGAGCGTCACATTCACCATATCGAACTCTTAATAATAAAGTGAACTGATTTTTGACCGTTGATATGTTTGGCTGCGCGGTGTTATGCATTATTTTCCTTAATGAAATCGGTGTTTTTCTTCTGCTTCTGAAGGGTCATCAACTTGCCATTCATCGCCTATGTCTATGTCATCTTGCGAGCTACTTTCTTCCCATTCATAGCGTTTTACCGCAGGTTTAGGATCACTGTCACGCCATATTAAAGCGGCAACAACACCCGCTAAGGCACCGAAAAAATGATACTCGAAAGAAATACCTTCTTCTCTAGGAAAAATCGTCATTGTCATACCACCGTAAAGTAAAAAAGCAATCATCATTATAGCGACTGAACTTTTATCGCGGCGGAATATACTGGCCACAAACAAAAAGAAAAATAAACCATGTGTCACACCACTAGCGCCTATGTGGTTAACCTGTCGGGCAAAAAACCACACACCCAGACCGGACAAAATCCACACAAAAATTAACACCTTCCACCAAGAATTAGGATAACCATAATACAAAAAACTAGCTAAAATAAGGATCGTAAAAGTATTATTAAAAATATGTTCCAAAGAACCATGTACTAAAGGCGCTGTTATAATACCTAACATACCTTGTGTATCTAAGGGCACCAATCCCATAAAAGATAAATTCAATCCGAACAAAATTTCAGCAGACTTTAAGCACCACAGAAAGGTAATTGCTAATATTGAATAGAGGATACTTTTAGACAAGCGTTTATTATGTGTCATGAACTTGATATTGGGCAGAGTCATTAATTTTAAAGAGGCAGAAGCAAAATGAACTTGTAAACTACTAATAATAAACTTAACACAAACCGAACATTTTAAAGTGCATCACGTTACCTAGATAGACAAATAAAACTCACAAGCAAACCTTTCATTAAGTCTTATCTTAAATACCGGGCTTTGATTAACATTGAACATCCATAGATGTCACTATCCAAATAGCCTGAAGATCTATACTTAGATTGCTGAATTACTAATATTGTTGTGTGTTGCATTTATCTAAACTTCTTAATAGTCATGTCATGATGTCGGTTTACCGAGATATGATAGAGGTAAACACTAAATTCGTATGAATATAAAGTTGCTAAAGCTTCTGCCTGGCAGGGTCGGATTATACTTTAGTTGGTTTTTTACCAAACAGTATTCCCGCTCTAAACTTGCTATCCCAACCCGTTCGCATTATTTTGCCAGCACCGCTGCCTTTAAGCGGGTGGGCTTTGATTAAATTAAGTAGCGCACATCTGAATGGGCCATGTTTTTCGCCCCATCCTCGGCATATATCTGACGTTCATCTTCCCTGAACGTCACGTCCAGCATCGAATTTTGGCCAGTTCCGATGGCTTAGTAAATGGATTATTCTATTTGCCATGGGGTAATGACGCTGTTTGTTTAATAAAAGGGACTTTGGGCTTGCGTAAATCAATCACTAGTGTTTCTGAAATTTTATCTTGAATCGCTTGACGATTAGGATCCCAAAAAACCTGCATGAACCCTGTAAGTCCCGTTGCAAAACCAGCAGCATATCCACCGTAACGGCCAAAGCTTTCCCACAGGTTTAAAGGTGTGTTGTCTAGTTTAATTACCTTCATACCCATCATTTTTTTCCCCGGTGTTTGACCTTTCCACCATGCAGTGAATATACTGAAATAAAACGCTGCCCATCCAAGCCCAAGACCAAATTCTTCGACTAATTTTTTTAACCAATTAATTAAACTTTTATACTGAGTATAAGGCTTGTCCTTTTCTAAACTGCTTTCGACTAGCTTAGTAGGGGATCTTTTTAATAGATGCTTGCTCAGCGATTTTATTATCATTAGCAGTTTTCTTTGTATCGACAAATTGTTGTAGATGGGCACTCAACTCCGTTTGTTGCTCGTTAGTAAGGTTTTTAGATACTGAGCCTAGATACCCTTCCAACCCCCCCTCTATGGCATCTCTATTTAAACCAATAGCAACGACATCTTGTACAAGTTCTTCTCCTAAAGATTGAAAACAATCATAGGTTGGCTCGCACTCACCTTGTGCAACCTGTTGTTTTATGGCTTTGGTTTTAAGCAAAAACTTTGCCGTTAAAGCCACTAACGTTATTCCTTCCACTGTATTGACCGTGTTTACTGAAGCATCAGATGAATCTCGATCAGGAGAGTTGTCGTCATTAATCTCATCAACAATGCCCAAAGCCACAACAAATAATAATAACGCCACTAGTAGCCTAAAAAAATTCGAACCCCGTTAAAACGTTTTTTAGTCTTTAATCTATTACCGGCTCTAAAAAAGGTCCAAGCAGCGACTGCAGCTAAAACTAAGCTGTTGACTTGTGTTAACAAAGTAATAAAAAACAAATCTATGAGTGAACCAAATCCCCGGCGAAACGGTCCTGCAAGCGGTATACCCAGCAAATCGTCAGCTACAAAAAAAGCATATGGCGTGACAATTTGTCGGGTTTCTTTGCGAGTTAAATCCGCAATACTTTGGGTATTATCTGTCGATTCAGACTCTATATTATTATCTGATTAACTCGCTTCTAAGGTGATGTGTTTTTCCATAACCGGTTCTTTCATACACTTCTTTTAGTTAGGCTTTTTATCCCCTCTCCTATCCCATCTAACGTTAGGGGATACATTCTGTCAGTCATCAATCCTTTCATTATGCTCACTGAGGCATAATAATTCCAATACTGATTTAACTGCGGATTAAGCCATATTGCATTTTCAAAATGATGAAGTAAACGTTGCATCCAAACAGAACCAGCTTCTTCATTCCAATGCTCTACGCTACCACCTGGATATGTTATTTCATAGGGACCCATAGTGGCATCACCCACAAATATCAGTTTATAATCAGCGCCATATTTGTGAATAACATTAGCAATAGGTATGACTTCTGACTCACGCCTTTTATTGTCTTTCCAGACACCTTCGTAGACGCAATTATGAAAATAAAAATATTCAAGATGTTTAAATTCTGTATGCACAGCTGAAAACAATTCTTCACATTCTTTAATATGGGCATCCATCGAGCCACCCACATCAAAAAACATCAACACTTTCACTGCGTTGTGACGCTCTTTAACCATATGAATGTCTAAAAACCCAGCATTTTTAGCCGTTGCACCAATAGTAGTCGGTATATCTAACTCTTCAGTTGCGCCTGTACGGGCAAACTTACGCAGTTTACGCAGCGCAACCTTAATGTTCCGTGTGCCTAACTCAACATCACCCGCTAGATTCTTAAATTCTCGTTTATCCCACACTTTTGCTGCGGAAAAATTTCTATTGCCTTCCTGACCAATACGCACACCTTCTGGATTGTATCCATTAGCACCAAAAGGTGATGTACCGCCTGTACCAATCCATTTATTGCCTCCTTGATGACGTTTTTCTTGCTCAGCTAGACGTTCTTTAAGAGTTTTCATCAACTCTTCAAGACCACCCAGTGCTTTAATTTGTGCTTTTTCTTCCTCGCTGAAATGCCTTTCCAATGCATTTTTTAACCACTCTTCCGGTATATCCTTACCAAACAAATCAATACTTTGCACGCCTTCAAAATAGTCAGCGAATGCACGATCAAATTTATCAAATTGACTTTCATCTTTAACCATGATCATTTTTGATAAAAAATAAAAGTCATCAATATTGGCAAATATGACACCTTTTTCTAACGCGTTCAGCAAATCCAAAAGCTCTCTTAGACTCACTGATAAGCCGTAATCTCTGAGTTTAAAAAGGAAATCAATTAACATTAACGACGCGCCATAAAGACCAGTTTTTCGAATAGATGGATATCTTGCTCATTTTTTAACAACGCGCCATAAAGCGGAGGAATACTTTGCTTACCGTCTTTATTTTGTAATGCCTCAGCCGGTA
The DNA here is from genome assembly GCA_905479025.1 of uncultured Paraglaciecola sp. Next base: position 2,043 of record CAJQKX010000068.1, on the reverse strand, counting down.
TGTCTTCAGCCACCAATAATTTCAACCAATCTAATAATTCTGAAGTAGATGGCTTTTTACGAAGGCCAGGTACATCACGTAGATCAAAAAATGATTCCAAAGCTTGATTTAGTAATATTTTTTTTATCTCTGGAAAATGCACATCTACTATTTGACGCATTTCTTGAGCATCAGGGAACTGGATATAGTGAAAGAAACAACGGCGTAAAAAAGCATCGGGTAATTCTTTTTCATTGTTCGATGTGATGATCACAATAGGACGTTGTTTAGCTTTAATTAATTGTTGAGTCTCATAAACAAAAAACTCCATTTTATCCAGCTCTAATAACAAATCGTTTGGAAACTCGATATCTGCTTTGTCTATTTCATCAATCAATAATATGGTGCGCTTTTCTGCATCAAATGCCTGCCATAATTTACCTTTGACAATATAGTTACCGATGTCATGTACTTTTTCATCACCTAATTGCGAGTCACGTAAACGCGATACAGCGTCATATTCATACAACCCTTGTTGGGCCTTAGTCGTAGATTTAATATGCCACTGTATCAAATTGGCATCTAAACTTTTTGCTAGCTCTTCTGCCAACATAGTTTTACCCGTGCCTGGTTCACCTTTGATCAACAACGGTTTTTGTAACGTGATAGCCGCGTTGACAGCAAGTTGCAACTCACGACTAGCAATATATTTTTCTGTACCAATAAACGCCATGTAAAACCTCAAACTTTATTAACAATTGATTAACCATAAGATATAGCGAAAAAGCTCTTAAAATCAGACCTCACCCTCTTATCTCGAGTTACGAATATCTTTATGATAAAACAGTTTTACACTCTATATGTATCAATAATATTTATATGGCCTATTGTTGTTTTTTATATATAAAAAAAACAGGCTATATCAATATTCAATCTCCAGTGTAACAATCAAAGATTATTCGTAAAAATATAATATTAAGTAAGGAAATAACAATGCAAGTATACGACGACCATTCACTCGCCATTGGTAAAACACCTTTGGTCAAACTTAATCGTGTTACAGGCGGTAATGTTTACGCAAAGATTGAATCAAGAAACCCAAGTTTCAGTGTTAAATGCCGCATTGGTGCAAATATGATTTGGGATGCTGAAAAAAAAGGATTACTTAAACCAGGCAATGAAATTGTTGAGGCAACTAGTGGCAATACTGGTATAGCCCTTGCGTTTGTTGCGGCATCTAGAGGTTATAAAATCACATTAACCATGCCTAGTTCAATGAGTTTAGAGCGTCGTAAGTTACTTAAAGCCATGGGAGCAAATTTGGTTTTGACAGAAGCGCCTAAGGGTATGAAAGGTGCTATTGTTGCTGCCAATGAAATTGTTGCTTCTGATCCATTAAAATATATCCCTATGCACCAGTTTGAAAACCCAGCAAATCCCGAAATACATGAAAAAACCACTGGCCCTGAAATTTGGAATGATACAGATGGAAAAATTGATATCTTTGTAGCGGGTGTAGGCACAGGAGGCACTATTACTGGAGTAAGCCGGTATATCAAAAACACTCAAAACAAAGCCATTACCACTGTGGCCGTTGAACCCACGGACTCGCCGGTTATCACACAAGCCAAAGCAGGTGAAGCTCTCACTCCAGGACCACACAAAATTCAAGGCATAGGTGCAGGTTTCATACCTGGCAACTTAGACTTAGATATGCTGGATGCGGTTGAACAAGTGAGTAATGAAGATTGTATGGCCATGACGCATCGGTTAATGAAAGAAGAAGGTATTTTAGCAGGCATATCTTCAGGTGCGGCAGTAGTTGCAGCCAAACGTTGGGCAGAGAAACCTGAAAATGCAAACAAAATCATAGTGGTTATTTTGGCCAGCGCATCAGAGCGTTATTTAAGTAGTCCTTTATTTGCAGGTGAGTTTTCTGAGTCAGAAAATGTCCAGTAATAGTATGAACTTTTCAGTTAAGTAGTTAATGTTGACATGAATTTGTTAGGGAGGTTAGTGTCTCCCTAGTAATTTGGATATTAAAATTCGATAAGATAAAAACAT
>CAJQKX010000067.1 GCA_905479025.1 uncultured Paraglaciecola sp. | reverse complement strand
CTCCGACTTTGGCATTCGAAAAATTTATCCGTAAGCACGCTAAGGTTGGATTCTTGTAACCTAGTAATTCGGCATATAATGCCAGTTGGAACAGCTCAGTCGAGGCAGGTGCTAAAACGTGTTTACGTTGAGTTGTTTTGATCTCAACGATCCAAGGCTGACCACTAGCGTCGATACCAACAAGGTCTGCTTGGCCTGTTAGTTGACCTTTTTTTAATGGAATCTCTGATTTGAGGCTCTTTCGTTCTAAACCGAGGTCAGCGAGGATTTCGGCAACTCCCGAGCATGAGTAGTAGTGGTCCTTAGGTACCCACTCGCCACTCAGGTGCTTGCTTAAATGTGCGTGAAAGTCTTCGCCCAGTTGAAGAGGTGAGCCACTGGGCAAATTAGGAACGCACAGGTTATATAGGCGCTGCGGAAGCATCTCAGGCCATGTAAGGTCTGAGGTGTTCTGCGCGAGAGCCTTTGCTGCTGAAGTAACGTCCATTGGATATACTAAATAGGGTCTTTTAGGAAATGCAAGTAGCTATTGCTGAAGATTATATAAAATAATATCCATCTGTGAATTTTCGTGTTCTGAGTTGGATAGACGGCGATGCCGGATTCTCCGGAATCGTCTCTTATGTAACTGTTCAGGGGGCTTTGTCCCGGCTTTAAGGACAGGGGCTATTCTAGCCGGGTTCCCCGTCTACTTTGCCCCTCTTAAATTCTGGTTTTTGCCAACCCATTCTGGGTCTTGGTCACGCCGCAGGCGTGTTACTTCAAGAAACTAAAAAAACATGATTACTCAAAATTCTATCATCCATCCATCGCTGTATTCCCAGCCATCCATCGCGCCTGAGTTATTGGCTCGTTTGCGTTCGATCAAAACTCAGCGTGCTCGCCTGAAAACTCAGGTGAATACGTTTTCCACTATCTATTATCACCCCGAATTCCTGTCACGCCGCTGGTATTCTCCATCGTCATCGTTACCACTGCCGCATGTAATCAGTACTCAAGAAAATGGTTCGAAAATGAACTTATTTGTACTTCAATCCAAACTTAGACTTGTTCTACATTTAAGGATGAGATGCGGTCTTTGGTGGCATCATGGAACCTTTGACGAGTCAGATCTCTGTGGCGTGCTTCCGAATTGTTCAACCTATTCTGGACGTCAACTAAGAGCCCCTGCAACTGAAGGTCAGGTTAGAGCTTTGGCTCGATTTCTCCAAGTCGACCAGGAGACGCTTCCACATCTGACTGCCTATAACGCAAACCTACTTATTCAAGAGCATATTTTGCAGGAGCACATTGCTGAGGTAAGGAGAGTCATCGCTGACGGCACTCGTAGTAATCTCATTAAAGCTAAAAAGAAATCCCTCCACCAGAAATCATGAAAATCTTCCTGTATCTAATTACGATATGGTCAGTTCTAGGAATGGTATACATGTGGCATCGAATCGGCCAAGAGCTTGAAGTCGAAGCCATGGTCGACCCTTCCGAATTTCACACCGCTTGGCATTATGTCCTGTATGGGCCGTTTTGGTGGATTCTCTGCCTCTTGTTTCGAATATTATTATTCCTGCTTTGGATAATCAGCAGCTGACCACAACCAAACTAACTAAATTAACCAATAGAAAGCGGAGCCTCGTAGGCTCCGCTTTCTTCATTATTACATCCTATGAACGAATTAAACTTAACTGAACTAAATATAAATGGAGCGACGCTCCTCAGCCCGACCGATGCGCCCCGTCAACTCTACGTGCGCAAGGGTATTATCTTTTTATTATACGATGCGAAGCAGCAGGGACTAATCTTTGCGTTTGCTTCCTCGGAACTCGGGCAACTACTGGCCAAATTGAACTATCCAGAGGTGAAAGACGTCTCGATAGTCCGGTTTGAGGCTCTAATCGGCAGTTCCGAATGGCCAGAAAAGGCAATATACTTGGATCTTCAGCGAGGGAAAAGACTGATTTTGTATTCTGATGATTGTGCGTCAATCGAAGAGGTTTTTCGCACGATCAACAATGAAACCCATTACCTTAAATCACCTCGTCGGCTATGGGGAGGCAGTCACGATCAACTCGATTGCATGCTTCTGACGCCACGCCTGGTTCAAATTATAGATGATATCTCCGAAGCAGGCAAACAGTTGCAATACGCACACATCCTTTGGGAGGAATATATAGCGGCTCAAAAATCCAATCCTCTCGGTCACAAGTTAGAAGTCACCGGCGAATTTATGGAATTCAGTGCCAGTTGCTTTAGAGGAAAGCTCGTCGTTTTCGATCTCATCAAGTGATGCGCCGCAGCCCCCTTCAACGGGCTGCACCAGAGGCGCACAACCAAGAATCATTCAAACAACACCAAAAAATTAATTAATACCTATGAAAAAACTATCACCGAAGGACGTAATTATCTCTGAGTTCAGCCTAATGAGTTCTCGATCCAGTCCCCGTCAATTATTTAGATTAAATACTGACAAATACGTTATTGTATTTCTTGAGCACGGAACTACCACATTTCACTTCGAGGCGCCGATTC
>CAJQKX010000066.1 GCA_905479025.1 uncultured Paraglaciecola sp. | reverse complement strand
GGCCAGCGTAAGAGTGGCGTATTGATTGCCAACGCAACGGGTAAAGCACTAACGAACGCCTTGTTTAACTTACAAGGACGCGGACGTTTATTTATCGGCCACGGTGTTGAAGTATACGAAGGCATGATTATTGGTATTCACGCCCGTGAAAATGACCTAACGGTTAATGCCCTTAAAGGTAAGCAGCTAACGAACGTTCGTGCATCAGGTACCGACGAAGCACAAAGCTTAGTACCGCCTATTGTGATGTCATTAGAACAAGCACTTGAGTTCATAGATAACGATGAATTGGTCGAAGTGACGCCTTTAAGTACACGTATTCGTAAAAAGTTATTGACTGAGAACTTACGTAAGCAAGCTGGAAGACCTGCTAAAGCTTAAGCTTTAGCGCTTCGAGATACGCATTTTTACAAGCACCAATAAAACACCGGCGAAAGCCGGTTTTTTATTGGCTATACCCTATCTGTTGGGGGCAGCGCCGTTATATCTAAAACCTTGTTTTCAAAAATTTATCCATATAAGGTTTAATCACTGTGTTTACATCTGAGGCTTTCCCAGACTGAGTTTCCGTTAGCTCGCCACTCACTGATGCTAATTCAAGCAACACTAGTCTCGCGATATCTTCTCGTACTAAGCCTCTTGAATAAATGGATAACTGTTGAGTTGTGCTGGTATATTCCACTGGCTTTACAAGCTTAGTTTTCTTAAATATCTTTGAACTTAATACCACACTGGTTATCTGTTTTGACCACTCCTGAGGCACTATTTTTAATAACAAACTGACTTCTTTTTTTGATAAAGCATGAAAAGGTTCATTGCTGAATTTTCCAATTACTATTTTCATTTTGGCTCCTTGTGTTGACTCTTGACTAGCTTAAACTAAAAGCCTCCTGGTGACTTCACTTCAATTACTCACTGAAATACAGTTAATCTTTACCCAAAAGTCTGAATTCTGTTTAATTTGTATTAGGACAGACAACATAAAACTCGATATTAGTTCAACAGTTAGAATATAATTAACAGCGATTTATTCTGCACAATTCGTCTATGTATCATCAGGTTTTAGGAGTGGTTAATATCAAAATCGACGTGACTTTTCGCCTATTCAATTTAGATAAATACCAAGCTATCACACTGCACAGAGAAGTGGCTGGGGTAACTTACGCGCCTCATCCTGAGAAAAACGGTTTAGTAGGCACAGTGTGTTTAAATCAAGATTTAGATAATTTAGACGACTTAAATATTTTTTATGTTCGCCAGCAAATACCTTTACAAGACTGCGATATTCTTATAACTGTCATATCTGAAAATAACCAAAGAACAGTTGCCACACCGATGTTCGTCAATAAAATACTCAAACATATTGATTGCCAATTAACCTTTTCTTTTCATCCATCTAAAACACCGGACACACTATGACTTTACATACATTGACGACTGTAAATGATCTCATCACACAATTACATCAAACCCCAGACACTATTGAGTTTACAAGCGTGATGCAGGTAATCAGTCAATCTTATAATTACACACCCGTAAGTTTTAGCAATGGAACGTTGCAAAATGCAGCTGGCAGCAATGAAGGTTCTTGTAAGATTTTCCACTTTGCTCAGTTACATACATTAAGTGAGTCCGAAACACTCTATTTATTCGGACGTTATTATCGTGATGATGTATTGGCCAATCCGACTGGTGGTGATCACGCAAACATTCGTAACTTTATGCTCACCGGCTGGTCTGGGATAAAATTTGATGGTTTAGCATTAACTCCTGTGGATTAAAACCTAGCTAAACTTGAATAAAAGGGTGTTTTTCAAGATAACGTTTAGGTTCATGGTAGTAGTGCAGTGTGAATTTTGGCGAGTAAGCGGATCACCCAATGCCATGCATATTCCCTTAGTCTCAACACTATTTTTTGATTTGTATATATTATGTTTGAGGGCACCTCACACGCTGCCCCCATTTTTTTAAAGTCTTGTGTGTGCTGTCATATTAGATGTTATTAACGCTTTGCTTTAGACAATAAATAGGCCGCATATGCTCCTAATAAACCAGCACTTGACACAATTAGATAATAAATCTTATACCCTTCTCCACTCGGATACTTCTCTATTAGTGAAGCACTCAGCAGCGGTAAATACACTTCAGGAAAATAGCCAATCATGGAAATAATACCAATGGCTAACCCTTTAATTTTGTTAGGCACATCACACCGACCTAACGTTGCCCAATACAGTCCTCTTACACCATAGCTCAGCAATCCAATAAGCAGAACAATCAAAATCATCAGCAGGGCGGCAGAATTTGCTGGTACAAGTGCCATCAGCGCAAGCGATAATGAAGCGAGGACTAAGAGTATCGAGAGTACCTTTTGGGGGTCAGTCCAGTCACCAATAAAACCTGCGGCAATTCCACCAATAGGCCTCATCCATAGTTTTGCAACCGTTATATAGCCAACCATCACTGCAGTTAGGTTAAAATTTTGCTGCAAGAAGGCTGAAAAGGAATAGGTCGCATAAAATATCTGGTAACCACAAACAATACAGATAGCACATAGCCATATTTCACGACGACTGAGAACATCTTTTAAATCATCAAAGAACACACTCTTTGTGTTGTCCTCAGTCACACCCTTTGACGCTTCTAGTTCATCAAGTAACCAGTAAACTAGAATCGATACGATGAGTAGGACGCCGACATATAGATAAATCACTTGCTGCAGAGCCATCTTCGTGGAGTCTGGATCTTGACTGAGAATATAGGCAAATAATGCAACTGCAGCGGTTGCCAAGAAAGCTTCAATTAAACCACGGCCTCCATCCAAAATACCAAAGAATCTACCTTGTTGATCTTTGTCTGCCAACATGGC
>CAJQKX010000065.1 GCA_905479025.1 uncultured Paraglaciecola sp. | reverse complement strand
TAATTGCGTCGATAATAAAGAGTACTGGCACACTAATGATAACTTTAAGCTTTGAAATCAATAAGGATATCTTCGCCAGTGAGCCGCAAATAAAGTTTTATAAATTTCTGAGTTTCACTCAGTTATTACTCATTGTTACATTATCACACTGGTAACTTGGTATTTCTGCATCTGAAGAATGCATTTGATTCTAGTGACATGACTGTCACATCATGTTGATTCACAATTTCATAATTCACACAAATTAGACCAACGTCGGGTTTACTTTTAGACAATCTACACTGTGTCACACAACTTTTCACACTTAAAATATACCCCGGATATACAGGTTTTAGCCACTTGAGATTGTTGATGCCGGGTGAGCCAAGTGACCCATGTTCTTCAGGAAGATTATCAATTAGCATACGCATGAACATAGCCGAAGTATGCCATCCACTGGCACATAAGCCCCCAAAGAGTGAATCTTTAGCCGCTTCATCATCTAAATGAAAATACTGGGGATCATATTTGCTCGCAAATTCTATTATTTCACTTTCTGTTACTTGATAAGCGCCAAACCTAGATGTGTCACCCGGTTGATAATCTTCAAAATACATATGATGTCCTCAAATTAGGGTGAAGTGTTGAAATATAAATTAATAAAAAGTGAGAAGAATAACTGCACAAACTATAATTGAACAATTATTAATAAATATATCATTACGCATTATTTAATTTCAACACACAAAGCACACAGGGATTAAAGAATGAGCAAGCATTATGATTTAACAACAATTTATGTCTTCCATCTTCAATTTTATTGTACTAGCTTGAATGTGTTTGGTGCTATTGACCGATTGATTATTACTGATGAGACCCTATCAAAATCATCTCTATTATTATGAGCAAAGAAACTACAACTCTCGCTAATCCCAAATGTAAATTGACTACTTCCATCAAATCCTAGTGAAACTTAATGCCTCTGAAAGCGTATCTCTTATAAAATTTATTGTAATTCATAGGGTTTAGTATTTTACCTCTAAACATTTAATGAATAGCCATACTGGTAGTATGGCTTTCAAATAAAAAGTGCTAACAGTTGCAATGTCTTCAAAATGTTGGATTTACTTCAAATCCAACGCATATCTCAATACAAACACCGCGGCCATAATATAAGTGATCATTGTCACTTGTTTATATCGTCCTGTGCCTAGCATTATGCCCACGTAAGTAATAAAACCAAGAGCAATACCTTCGCTGATGCTAAAGGTGAGTGGCATAGCGAGCAGGGCGACAGTAGCAGTCGCTAGGGAAGTTAAGTCGTCAAAATCGAGCTGTCTAAAGGAGTCCATCATCAGTATACCCACCATGATTAGTGCCGGGGTAGTCGCCATTAAGGGGATGACTTTCATAAGGGGAGTGAGGAACAATGCCAGCATAAAACACAGGGCAACAAATACCGATGTCAGTCCTGTTCTGCCGCCTGCTGATACGCCTGCAGCCGATTCTACGTATGAGGTTACGGGTGACGTACCTATAGCAGCGCCCATAACGCTAGCCACTGCATCTGCCGTCATGGCTTTGCCCATTTTAGGTAATTTTCCTTGCTCATCTAGCAGGTTAGCTCGACGGGATACACCTATTAAAGTGCCGATGGTATCAAACATATTCACGAATAGTAGTGCAAAAATAAGATCCCATGTTTCAGCAAAATATTCGATGGGGTACATAATGTCCATGGCAAAAAATGTACTACTTATATCATCAGGTAGACCGATAAACTGGCTAGTATGTTGTGTTAAATATCCGTCGCCAACAGGTATGAAAGCCCCTATTAGGCTTAACACAACTACGGAAATCAGGATAGCACCGGTTACTTTTCTAATGACTAATACGATGGTTAAGATGATGCCTGCCAAGGCCAATAAAGTGGCAGGTTCAGATAGGTCGCCAATAGAAACGAAGGTGGCAGGGTTATCAACTACTAGGCCCGCATTCTTTAAACCTATGAAGGCAATAAATAACCCAATGCCGCACTGCACTCCAATTTTAAGAGCTGCCGGTATGGCCTCGGCTATTTTGGTTCTGACGCCTGTGACAGACAACAGTAAAAATAAAATACCATTCCAAAATACTATGCCTAATGCTGCGTCCCATGGTATTTCTCGGGTTAAACATATAGTAAAGGCAAAAAAGGCATTGAGGCCCATACCTGGCGCCATAGCGATGGGGTAGTTGGTCATCAGTGCCATTAATAAGGTACCGAGACATGCTGCAATCGCAGTGACGGTGATCAGCCCTTCGATTGGCATACCACCTGCACCTAAAATACTAGGGTTAACGACAAGTACATAAGACATAGCTGCAAAGGTCGTTAAGCCTGCTATAAATTCTGTTTTGAGATTGGTACCTTTTTCTTTTAGTTTAAAAAAGTGTTCAAGAAAATTAGACATATTTATCGCTCTGGTTTTGATGTGACATCATTTTTATTTTTATGGTTGTTTTACAAAAGTATACAGCAAGAAGCTGACCATCTAGTCTGGCATTGGTCTGATTTATGCTGTAAAAATACTTATCATGTCATCTAATGTGATAAAACAATAATAAAATTGTGCTTTAGCTATTTGATTTGAGATATAAATATATATTTGATCTAGATAACATCGTTATTTTTGCACCCATATTTAACAAAGTTATATGTTTTGGTGCAATTATAGGCGCAACACTAGGGGCTGAATGTTATACAAGGTAGGTGGAGAAATGGCTAAAAAAAACTTAAAGCATTGGGTAGCATCATTACCAAAAGTAGAATTACACTTACACATAGAAGGTTCGTTAGAGCCTGACTTAATGATGGCTCTAGCAAAAAAGCATCGGGTTGACTTACCTTATGCAAATATTGAAGATGTAAGAAAGGCTTATGATTTCGAAGATCTTCAAAGTTTTTTAGACCTATACTACTTCGGTGCTTCAGTACTTAAAGACGAAGACGATTTTTACCAGTTGATGTGGAATTATTTGCTCAGGTGCAAAGATGATAATGTGGTACACGCCGAAATAATGTTTGACCCGCAGACCCATACTCAACGCGGTATTGGATTTGAAATATTTATGTCAGGATTTAAGCGGGCTATCAAACAAGCACAACAAGAATGGGGGCAATCCTGCTTATTGATTATGTCTTTCTTGAGGCATTTAACAGAACAAAGTGCTATTGAGACGTTAGAGACTGCAAGGCCTTATTTAGACGACATTACTGCCGTTGGTCTGGACAGTAGCGAATTAGGTAATCCACCTGAAAAATTTGCTCAAGTGTTTAAAATGGCCAAATCGTTAGGATTGAAGCGGGTGGCACATGCAGGCGAAGAAGGTCCAACAGAGTACATTTGGGATGCACTGAAAGTATTGGATGTGCATCGAATCGACCACGGTGTACGGTGTATTGAAGACCCCGAGTTAATTGCGTTTTTAATCCAATCACAACATCCACTTACCGTGTGTCCCCTGTCTAATACTAAGTTAAAAGTGTTTAAACATATGCAAGAGCATAACGTATTGCAATTACTCGACTTAGGACTAATGGCCACCATTAATGCCGATGATCCTAGTTACTTCGGGGGGTATTTAAATGATAATTTTTTTGCAATTATCGATCATTTGCCTATAGAAAAACATCATTTAGAACAGTTAGTAAAAAATAGTTTTAACGCCAGTTTTTTAGCAGAAGATGTTAAACAACATTGGTTGCAAAAAATCATTTAAATAGAGAACGAACTTTTATTTACAATACATATTTTGAGTTTAAGTTAAGAGATATCAATTGGGTTATTTAAAGGAAGTTGAGGCTTTTGATGATGCTAATTTACTAAAAGTGTACTAGTTTTTTCTGCCATTTAGCCTAGTTTTCATTTTTTTGCATCATATTCACCAATGAAAAATAGACATTTAAAAGGGTAATGCAATAAAGATTATTAATAAAAGTTTAAATATAAAACCTATTCATTAATAACTACTCTACATATCAGGTTATTTACTGAACTATTCAAAACGAGGATATTGTATCTAAATTACTAGATAAATCTCAAAAACCACTCATAGTCTTATTTTTTCAATCGATATACATAAATAAAAAGAAAAGTTTATGGTTGCTGTATTTATCGATATCTCACCAATTTGAGATAAGCTAACTGTTTTTTTTTCGTCAATAGTTACAAATTCATCCACCATATTAAATAAAATATTTTTAGGTGTTTTTATATATTTTAGGTCCTACTAGGTCTAAACAAAGAGGTCATGATGCTATCAGCATCAAGCATTTAAAACTCAGGTCTTCAGGCACAACATTATCCGACACATGTTCGTTCATAAACCTTTGATGTATACATATAGGTAAAATACGCCACGACCTCTTATTGTTAACATTTACATTGAAGAGAATGAATGTTTTCGAGTCGTATTTTAAGTCTTATATATTATTGTTGATGTTGCGAAGCCATCGCAATAACAAGTTGCAGTGCTTCGTCTTTACTAAATCCACTTTGCACTAACGCGTCATAGTGTTTACGTAATAATTCTGCTTGAGCTTTAACTAATTTTGGCTCGCTAAGTGCAACGGTTTGATTCAATAACTGCTCTGATAACTGCTCGGTCATAAAGTTGGGTGGTGTTGTTTCCTGTGCGCTAATGCTGGAGATCAAAAAAGCTAAGCTTAATGTTACTGGGATGCATATTTTTTTCATGTTTTTTCTCAACGTTAAAATGAATTAAAAAACAATACTGATTAAATAGTATCAATACCTAGCAAAGTTAACAGCCTATTTTTGACTCAGTTCTTCAATGATTTGTGTATGCTGTGGAAACTGCTTCAACAACATAGCGGTTTTACCTAACTGCATATCAGGGTACTCAAAACCAGGAGCTACGGCTTCACCAATGAGGCCGTATCCATATTTACCACCGGAAGAGATTTTCGATGCCTTCCAAGTCCCACCTTTAACCATCATTTGCATTTGATGCCCTTTGATGGGATCTGGCCCTAATATAGTTTGCTGTAAACTACCGTCGGTATTAAGCATGAAGTAGGTAATAGGATCGCCCATATGAAAATAATGCATGATATCTGATTGATTCATATGAAAATGGCCAATAGGGGATTGGGCACTTAACAAGTAATAAATACTGCTCATGGTCACTCTGTCGCCATTTTGAGTAGCAATAGTAGGCCGGTGATCCGCTTTAAATGTTTGCCGAAAATAGCCACCTTCAACATGTGCCTCTAGGTTCAAGGCTTTAGCCAATTGATTTGCGGTCAATAGGTTTTCGCTATCAGTGATACTCGATATTTTATTGATTGAGGCAGAACTCTCATTGCTTTGGGTAAGCTGCTGTTGGCTAACTTCATCTATATTGCCTTTTACTTCATAGGGCATAGTGGATTTGTATTGTGACCAATTAGCGACAATAGTATCCACTACTTTACTGCCTACTAAATAGGCTGATTCTAGGGCGGAACGCATGCCTGCATAACCATCTTCACCACTTTCAAGTCTTAAATTTTCAATTGCGGATAAATCAGGTGGTGGCATAGAGTAATTACTGCCTGTGCGAACCACCATAAAACGAGATTTATCCACTTTATCTGCATTGTCTAAATAAATCATGGACTGGTAACTGCCAGTATCTTCCATACCCGAGCTAACAAAATTTCCTTGTCCAGCTGTCCAGTAGTGAGTCCAGTTATTCGCCCACTGATTTAATAAATCGCCATGCCAAAAAGTGGATGCGGCTAAATGTTCACCTTTTAATACAAATGGTGGTTTTTGTGCATTTGGATACCCGATGTATTTGTCTCGCAGAGCTTGCATAACCGGATAATCATTTAACGCAACATCTTTGGTCAGTGTGTATGCCCAATCAACCAACTGAGAGTTGAGTTGGTATACTTCGCCATTTGTGGATTGACCATGCCTATTGAGTTCACTAACGTTTA
>CAJQKX010000064.1 GCA_905479025.1 uncultured Paraglaciecola sp. | reverse complement strand
CCTTTGACCCTTTGCAAGGCAAGGCGGCGTCTGTTGCTGCATTTTAAACGGCAGGGTTTTATAAGATAGTTCGCCATCCTATTCAGACAGGCATACTGATAGGCGTTTGGGCCATACCAGTGTCCACTGCCAGTCACGTGGTTTTTGCCGCAGGCATCAGTGCTTATATATTTATCGGTTTGTATTTTGAAGAACAAGATCTCATCAAAGAATTTGGTGATACCTACTTAGATTATATGCAGCGGGTTAAAAGAGTGGTCCCATTTATTGTTTAGCAGTAAAAAAGCGGATAGTGATATAAGCATTGATTCACTTTATTGATTTCTGTAAGAGCACGCTGCTGCTTGATAAAATTATTAACTGCAAACAACCAAACCAATTAATACCTGTACTTGAGCTATTGATTGGGTATGATCTTAATCTCACTCAGTCATAAGGTTTTTCCACGTTTTGTCAGAAACTTCCACTGAAAATGCTGCTGTCGCTAAATTTGCATTAATCATTGTTTGTATGGGTTCCATTATTGGGCCTTTGGGAATGGCTTCTGTGAATATCGCAATCCCAGATTTAGCCGCTGATTTACAGGCCAATGCTAAGATGGTTTCGTGGCTACCCACTTTGTTTATATTAAGCAGTGTGATTTTTATGCTGCCTGCGAGTAAGTTAGCAGACAATTACGGAAGAAAGCGGATATATGCCTATGGACTGGCTTTAAATGCGTTTTCCTCTTTGATGTGTGGACTGGGAACCAGTATCGAGTGGGTGCTGTTTTGGCGATTTGTACAAGGTGCTGCGTCGGCGATGATTTTTGGTCCGGGTGTGGCGATTATTACATCAGTTACGCCTTCCCATAAACGAGGGGCAGCTCTTGGTATCGCTGCTGCATGTGTTTATGTTGGATTAACCGTGGCACCAGCAGTCGGTGGTTGGCTAACTGAATTATGGGGCTGGCGTTCGGTCTTTTTCTTTCAGGTACCCATAGTAATGGCACTTTTATTGTTGATTAAAATGCGTTTGTCAGGTGAATGGAAAAATGATGAAAAAACCCGATATGACTGGTGGGGAACATGTATTTTTGCTGTGTTCGCGTCATCCTTAGTATATGGGTTAAGTATGCTACCTAACAGTTTAGGGGGGGTGATACTTGGATTATCAGCTATCAGTCTGACACTTTTTATTTTTCATCAGAGTCGCAGTCGCCGACCACTTATTCGTGTACAAATGTTCCGTGATAATCGTATGTTTTCGATGTCATTAACCACATCATTGTTGATGTATGCCAGTAATTTTCCGCTGATATTTTTGATGAGTTTATATTTACAATATGTAAAAGGTCTCAGTCCTTCAGATGCTGGGCAGGTTATATTGGTTCAGGCATTGTCAATGGCGATAATGGCACCGTTATCTGGCAAGTTGGCTGATAGATTTCAGCCACGGATGGTGGCAACCTTAGGTTGTGTGATTGTTGCATGCGGGCTGTGGGTGTTGAGCAGCATGAATATCCAAACCAGTGTGACTTTTATTACCAGTTCGTTTTTATTAATTGGGATAGGCTTTGGTTTATTTTCTACTCCTAATAATAACGCCATCATGGGCGCTGCTAGGCGTCACGAGGTGGGGGCGGCTGCAGCATCGATGAATCTTGCGCGAACCATAGGCAACCTTTTGGGAATGAGCCTGGTGAATCTTATGGTACATTTTTATTTGGGTAACACTCAGTTTACACCAGAGCAGAATCCAGCACTTATCAAAACAGTAGAGATGGCATTACACATGTCTCTAGCATTTGTTGTCGTAGCATGCGTTATATCAGTTTTACGTGGTCAATCGAGAGCTGACTAATACTTCACTCATTTTGATCTCCTATTGATCTCCTTATGGGGTTCTGTGCGTAATCAAATTTATGAAAAAGCGTGAATTAATTAAACAGCACCTATCTAAGCTCAATTTAAATGAGCTTCTAAAGTATCGACTATTGTTTTGCTCTAGTGAACCGAATGAAGATCTAGAACTGGACATTACCGACTTATTTAAGTATCCAACGCGACTAAAAACCAGCTATGTTGATAATTGGCAAAAGGATGTCCTGAAAGCTTTATTTCACCATATTAATGGCCAGTGTGAGTCATCCAGTCAAATGAATGAAGCGATAAGTGATTTACTATTGAAGCAGATGTTTTCAGAAAAAGATCATCGCATATTGGGCCTGTTTGAACACTTCTTGGCTAGCTTGCAAAGCAGTAATGTTGAATTAATTCATGCTTCACTGCACCGTAAATTGGATACGTTAAAATTTTAGTGTACAGCATAGAATTTCCTCTCCGTTTTTATTTATGGCGGTGTTAAAAATAATCTGACACTTAAAAGAACTCTTGTCATCACTCGAGATACACATCCTTAAATGGAGTCTTATCAATCATTTCCTCCGGTAATACTTCATTCTGACTTCTGACCTTTTAGATAATTAAACGTCCGGCGCTATGGAGCAGCCGAGAGCTTTAGTGCTCAGTAAGGTACTTGGTAATAACGTGTTTTTATCTGGGCAAAATTTGCATTCTGCCTTTTAGCTAATGCGCATTTAGTCTTATATTAAAAAGTGATATGGATCAATGTCAGTAAAATTTCACAGCATACAATGGAGTTACAAAGAAAACTGACATAAAAGGTTTATCACATGCAATTAGACAAACATACCTTAGTTAACGATTTCCCCAAACACCAGCACACCATCCGCCACCTAAAGATGAACGATAATCATTTTGCGAAATTGTTTGACGCTTATCATGAATTAGATAGCGAAGTTCATCATATTGAAGAAAATAATGAGCCTGTTGCGGACGATTATTTGGACTCTCTAAAAACGCGAAGGGTCCACCTCAAGGATCAATTATTTAACTTAGTAATAAAAGCAGAAAAAGCACTGTAATAAGCTATGTTTGAACTGTTATTTTTGGGATTATTCTGTGCCATTAGGACCTTTTAATATGGATTGATATTATATGGACTTTTCAATGGTATTGATGCATTAATGGCTACAAGGATAGGGCACAACATATCTAGCCAGATAAATCACCACGCTGTGTTTTTGCTCACCCATCAGTGGTAGGTATTTGAAAATTCAACTAGGTAGTCCCAACGGTAAACGGAATTTGACTTGTGAATGAAATCGAAATCACTGCGTTTTTTCATGAAAATACTAATACAATCAGCTATTTAGTAGTCGATGGGGAAACATCTTACTGTGCCATTATCGATCCTGTACTGGATTATGACTCTGCATCAGGTCGCACTAGTACCGTTTCTGCTGACAAAATTGTCAATCATATTGTCAAAAATGGCTATAACGTAGAATGGATATTAGAAACCCATGCTCATGCTGACCATTTATCATCAGCGTATTATTTACAAGGTATTTTGGGGGGCAGT
>CAJQKX010000063.1 GCA_905479025.1 uncultured Paraglaciecola sp. | reverse complement strand
CGATTTGATCGAATGCTGATGCATCGCCACCGTAAGTTTTTGCTAATACAGTAGTGATTGCGGCTGTTAATGTTGTTTTACCGTGGTCAACGTGGCCGATAGTACCGACGTTTACATGCGGTTTAGTTCTTTCAAATTTTGCTTTTGCCATTGTCTATTCCCCAGCAATATACATTAAAAATATAGTTTTTAATTGAGATGGGGGAGAGAATGATGGTGCTGATAGGCAGATTCGAACTGCCGACCTCACCCTTACCAAGGGTGCGCTCTACCAACTGAGCCATATCAGCATCTCACAAAATTGGAGCGGACGGCGAGAATCGAACTCGCAGCTTTAGCTTGGAAGGCTAAGGTATTACCACTATACGACGTCCGCACAATCTACTCTCATACCATATCAAGCAAAAAGTGGTGGAGGGGGCAGGATTCGAACCTGCGAAGGCTGAGCCGTCAGATTTACAGTCTGATCCCGTTGACCGCTTGGGTACCCCTCCAGATTGATGGTGCCGACTACCGGAGTCGAACTGGTGACCTACTGATTACAAGTCAGTTGCTCTACCAACTGAGCTAAGTCGGCTACATCAAGTGGATGCGGATATTAGAGTAATGATTGGGGTCGTGCAAGAGGGAATTTACAAAAAATTGCTTTTTTTATGTTGTTTGTTTAATTTAACGACTTAATGTGCAGTTTTCACGCTTTACGTACATAAATTCACCGGTGTTTTTTTGTAAGAAAAATCAAATTAAACGAAAAAGTCCTCTCAAAACCAGATTGGGAAAAGATAATATTTTTTTATCTTCTTTTAAAATGAGTGAATTTTGACCACCACCTGTCACTAAAACAAAATAATCTTCATATTTATTATTTAAATACTGCTGTGCCATTGTGACAAATCCAGCTTGTGATGCAAGACAACCATAACTGACACAGTTTTCAGTCGTATTCCCTATGTCCAAAATTGCAGGCATATTGTTGTCAGCAAAAACTTGTTGCGTGTTACTGAGTAAAGTTTCACGCATTATCGAAAAACCCGGAGCAATCCATCCGCCCAGATGTTTGTTTTTTACGACAATGTCACAAGTATTAGCTGTGCCTAAATCTATCACAGCCACAGGCAATCTGGTGATTTCACGTGCAGCCAAAATGGCTAACCATCTATCCACCCCTAAGGTTTTGAATTTTTCATAGGCGCATTGTATGCCTAAAGTTTCCGCTTCGGTGTGTATGATTTTGTAAGGCTTATTAAAATCTTCACACAAGCGCTCTAGCTCTGCCAATAAAGACAAATGTCCCACAGATGAAACAAGGACCTCACACGCTGAACTAATATAGGAAGATAAACCGGCAATATCTTGGCAGCACTTAATATCGGATAAGTCCGAGATATCATTCACCATGACATATTTAATTTGGGTATTACCAACATCAACTAAAAGAGCTTTAAATGGGTCTGACACTGATTTCACCTCCATGATAAGCTTTTACGCCTTGCTCTGTTTCTAGCAGAATAGCACCATTTTCATCGATTCCTTGGTTAATACCAGTTATTGATTGTGTACCAATAATGAGTTTTACGGCTTTGTTTGCGTAAATATCTAACGCTCGCCATTTGCTAATAAATGGTTTAAGTCCGTCTCTTTCAAACAATGTGAGGCTTCTAGCCAGTTCATTTATCAAAGTGCCAGCCAAAAAATTACGGTTAATTAATGGATCAGTTAATTGCGCAAGATCAATCCATGGCTGGTCTATTATTTGAACATTTTTTGGTAACGCTACATTAAGTCCGACACCGATAATGGCTTTACAGTTACAACCAATTTTTCCTTCAACTTCTATTAACACACCAGCCAACTTTTTACCTTGGGCATAAATGTCATTTGGCCATTTTAATTGTATACCTTGCACACCGCACTGGTTTAGCGCATCAACAATAGCCACTCCTATGGCCAAACTCAATCCGCCCAGCACAGAATATCCGCCAGAAAAAGACCAATGCATTGACAAATATAAGCTCGCTGCATATGGAGAAACCCATTTTCGACCATGACGCCCTCTACCTGCTGTTTGTGCTTCCGCTAGGCAAGTGTGACCATTTTCGACATCAATAGACTTATCTTTTAAGTATTGATTAGTTGAACCGATGACATTCAAAACTTCTACATCAGCAGAGTGAGTGGAGTCAAGTTGCTCTCTTATCTTTTGGGTATTTAATAGCATGAGCCGTTGAGATAAACAATAACCTTTACCTCTAACACTTAAGATATCGAGCCCTAAGGTGGTGAGCACTTTGATGTGATTAGAAATTTCAGCACTACTTATGCCTAATGTTACGCCTAGTGTTTCCCCTGAATGGAATGTATTGTCATTTAAAATCGAGAGTAAGTTACCACGCACTAATTCTGATGATTGACTCATAAAGCAACTGGCCCATTTTTACCTATTAGTCTGACTTCATTCTCTATTATGATGGAAAACTCGTTGAATACAGTGTCTCTTATATTACGGGCAAGCTGTAAAAGTTGTTCACCTGTACCTGAACCATCATTGGTTAATACAAGAGCCTGATCCGGATGGCAGCCAATGCCACCAATCTTTTTTCCTTTAAAACCTAACTGATCAATAAGCCAAGCGGCGGGTACTTTGACGTTATTGCTGTCCACAAAATAACTAGGAATAGACGGCCAAGTTTGCTGTAATTTATTATATTGACCCATAGCTATAACGGGGTTTTTAAAAAAGCTGCCCGCATTCCCAATTTTTGAAGGGTCTGGCAATTTATCCTGACGCACCTGAACAACTTTGTTAAAGATATCAATAGCACAAGGCTCTATTAACTCTTTCAACTCGCCGTAATGCATAACGGCCTCCCAACGCTTAGGGATAATAAAAGTAACACCAGTAATTACAATTTGGCCTGCTAAACGTTGCTTAAAAATACTGTCGCGGTATGCAAATTCACAACTAAGTGAATCCAGACTTTTATGGGTTTGTTCACTCAAATCATAATAATCAACTTGATGAATAAATTGCTTTATCTCAACGCCATAAGCACCAATATTTTGGATCGGTGCAGCCCCCACAGTGCCAGGTATTAAAGCTAAGTTTTCAAATCCATAAATTTGATGTTGAATACACCAAAGTACCAGTTTGTGCCAATTTTCAGAAGCCCCTACTTTAAGAAGATAGTGCGTATCTGTATGTACAAGGTCGACCCCCATGAAAGCAGGTTTGATGATGGTTCCTTGGTAGTCTTCCAAAAAAACCGTATTGCTACCCTCGCCAAGAATATAAAAGGCAGTATTATTTAATTGACTTAATTGAGCTTGCAGGTCAGCTGCAACATTAACAGACATGACATCATGCGCTAACAAAGGGAAGCCGAAAGAATGTAGAGACGCTAGTGAGTTCACAAGAGATGCCAAGAGAAATTTAAACTCTAGTGTAATCAAGAAAAAAGCTAATACCAGAAAATATCTCGTTCAAGCTTTGAAAATCATTCATTATCTAATTTGGACAACATATTTTACATTTACTAACTGAAAGATTGGCTATTCATACTGTGTTAAATTAAAAAATATCACTTAGTAACAACGATCAAGTACTCACAAAGCAATGAATAACGCCCAATGAACCTGCTCTCTATGTACATGCAAGTTCACACAATGTACCTATTTGATTGATGCATTTATGGTAGCACACTTAGTTAATACATTAGAGGGTCGCTGGAAATTGAACCATTTGGCATAACCGTAATATTTCTGCTTTTTTAATAAAATATGAGCCACTCATCAAACTTCTGAAGATAATAGAATTAATAACGCCTGCAGTATCTTGTTTCGAACTTTATTTCAAGCCTTTCAGTGAGTGTCGTCAGTCAGTAACAACACGCATCAATTCATCTTCACTACCAATGCTAAGCTTATTAAATAGTTAATTTTAAACGTTTTTGATTTACTGTTCACAGACAAGATAAACGCATCGAAGTGAGAGGTACAGCAATGCACAGAACAGCTACCGAATGAGACTCTTACATAGGGAAACCTGAACTATTCAGTATGGGACTATCAAGGATAGTAAAAGGGTGAACGATGCAGATGTGATTATCGAGGTGATGAGTTTGGGACTATCTCAACAGAGATGTATATATGTCTACTCTCGTTTTTTAAAATGCAGATATAAAAAAGGGCCACCCTTACGGATAGCCCTTTCTCTAAATGGGAGCCTGGCAATGTGCTACTCTCGCATGGGGAAACCCCAAACTACCATCGCCGCTAATGTGTTTCACTTCTGAGTTCGGAATGGGATCAGGTGGTGCCACATCG
>CAJQKX010000062.1 GCA_905479025.1 uncultured Paraglaciecola sp. | reverse complement strand
CGGGAGCCCAACGGCTGTAATCCATGTTGCGCCAGTACGCCTGAGATCATGTGTCTAATATCTTGTATTCCAATATTGCGTCTGCATCTCAGTAACGCTCGTGAGTAGGTGTATTCCAATGGCGGCTTTAAATTGCGATAAGGTGTGTCAGGTGGAGTTAATGCTCGGCAGGAGCCGAAAACGAAGTCACTATTTCCAGTATAGTTATGAACTTCATCGATAATATTTTTAGCGATATGATTCAGAGGGACTCTGTGCAATCGTCCGTTTTTCGTTTCTTCCATTGCCAATTGCCAAGTAGCTCCTTGATCAATAATAGAGTTGTACTTCATGTTTCGTACTTCGATACCTCTCTGCATTGTTGCCAACATGAACTTAATAGAGTGGGCAGTAACGGGGGTTGCACCGTTATTAATTAAGCCATGCCAAACAAGCCAAATTTCTTCAAAAGTCAGAACTCGATCTCGTTTTCCGTTTTGACCTAAAGGTTCAATCATTGCAGCAGGGTTATTAGGTATAAGTCCTTTCTTAACAGCAATGTTTAAAACGCGCTTGATACATCCGACGGCTTGTTTGGCTGCTACTCTTCCGTTCCTATTTGCACTACTTGTTTTAGTCGCACGCCGAATAATATTTTTTTGAATGGTGTCGATGTCTTCAGCTGTTATTTCTTGAACAGGCTTATCTCCAATTACAGGAATAATGTCTCGATTAAAATACTGACGCTCTTCTTTCAGGTATTTCTTGCCTTTAATGCGCCCGATGTCGAAGTAGTCTTCGATGAGTGCTTCTAAAGGTCTATGCTGGGATTTTTCTTTCTGAGCGTCTTCTATTGGGTCTCGCCCGTAGTCCTTTACCTCTTCATATCGATCCAAATACTCTTTTCTCGCTTCACTGCTGGACATTTTGGGGTACTTGCCAAGAGTCATCCAGCGGCTTTTCCTGCCGTTCATATATTTAAATACAAAGCTCTTGTTGCCAGTCGGAGTGACTCTCAGTCCAAATCCCGGATGCCCTTTAAACCAAAATGTCGTACGTTTAGGTGGAGGGGAAATACTTTTTATGACGGTATCTATAAATGTAATTGTGCTTGCCATCGTCCTTGGTTATCTTTCTTTTATTCATCTGGGCCACTCAAATGCTAGAAAATTAAGTATAGAAATGCCCTTAATTCTATTGTATTCCTTATAAATAAAGGTTTTCTTAATACAAGGACGGATTTCTCGGGCTACTCACTGGGCTACTCACATGGGGCTGATAGTATGAGCACCATGAGAAGCTATGGGCACAAAAACTTCAATAATAGTGTTTTACTTCATGTGGTTAGAATCGGTCATCGATTTAATTAAACTGAAGTCAAGAACTGTTCAAAATCAATGACATGATCATGATTGGTATTGTTGTATTTCAATACCTTGGATGAGTTTTTGATTAAAAGTTGGCTAACTTTTAATCAGTAGGTCGAGGGTTCGAATCCCTCAGTGGTCACCATTATTCTGCAAATATTTTAATGATTTATAGCTTGTGGGAAAGCTTAGGAATCCCCGAGGTTTTGGTCGGGCTACTCACTGGGCTACTCAGAACAGAGTTATTGATGTTACATTTCTGTGGGTAACTTTTTAGGGGGTTTAGTTTGGTGAGCGGTAATCGGCAGGCGCATCGATCCAATTCTGAAGATCATGCAACCGAAATGCTTTTCTTATCGCATTGTCTTCGCTTGACAGTATCTTTGGTGCTGGGAAAGTGCCTTTGTGAATGCGCCGATCAATTTCTTGGCGGGAGAGGCTGCAAAGCTTGGATGCGGTTTTAATGGGTACAAGTGCATTAGTTTCCACCATTAAAGCTGCGACAACTTGCGCCTCAAAGTAAACGTTGTCCTCGACGTGGCGTTTACTACTATTACTTGCAAATGTTTTTCCTAGTTCATCCATACTATTTCCTTGGTGCCAATATTAGGGATAGAGGGAGCGGTCATCAGCTCGACAACCGCCCCCAATTGCATCCCAATCAATGGATGGGCTGTACCCAAAAGAAAAGGCTGCTAGTCCTAATTCTATTGGATAGCAGCCCTACAACTATTGAACCATGGAAACAATTAATGCCTCGTTAATTATCTCAAGCATTTTATTTTATAAAATTCGAAATAAAAAATGTCGTGCGTTGTTATACGGCTGTCTTATCTTGTCCTTTCCTATTCGATAGTGTCACGACTTGTCGCCACTTACGTGATTTTTTATCCCTGATTATGATCATATTAAACGTGCATTTCGCGCGTTTTAGTTTTGATATGTGGGATGCATTATTGCTAAGTGGCTTGTCCGCTTTGCAAGCGGAGCAGGGAGACCCTGCGACCCGTCGTGTTAAGGAATTATTAATTTATTTGGCGGTAAAGTTGAATTAACACGACTTGCCAGATGTGCTTTGTCGGACAAGCCGCCAAAGCCTATCTGGGCAAGGGGAGCATTGCATAGCTCCCCGTTAGCATCCCCTTCGCAAAAAAACGGAGGGTGTTATGAGTAAAAAAACTCACAAGCAATATCCACGTCTAAGTATTCGGTTATCTGATACCGAACGCTTAGATATAGAAAGCCGTGCGGAACGCGCAGGGCTTTCTATGGGTGGTTATTGCAAATTCGTTATTTTCAACACTGATCCTCCTCGGCGGTCACGTCGAGTTGTGCCCGAAAAAGCAGAGCTGTCCCGTTTGATTGGTCAAGTGTCGCGCGTTGGCGCGAACATTAATCAAATCGCTAAACAGCTCAATATGTATTCAGCCATCGATGTCGTAGAAGTTTCTAACGCCATGGCGGATGTGGCTGAATTACGCACCTCGATCATGAAGGCTCTCGGTTATCGAGAAGAGGCTGAAGATGATCATTAAGGCCTCCGCTCGCTCTGGTGCTAGAAACCTAGCCAATCACCTTGCGTCAACCAAGGACAATGATCATGTGACCATCCACGAAGTACGTGGTTTGGTCGGTCAGTCTCTCCAAGCTGCTTTTCTTGAAATCGATGCGTCAAGCCATGCCACACGATGTGAAAAGCCTCTCTTTTCCGTTAGTTTTAATCCGCCTATTGGTGCGGAGGTTACTCACGATCAATTCGAAAAAGCGTTCAATCAACTTGAACAAAAACTTGGGCTTGTGGATCAGCCCCGCATCGTTGTCTTTCACGAAAAAGAAGCGCGTCGTCATGCCCACGTGGTGTGGTCGCGTATCGACATCGATAAAAGCAAAGCCATTCACATGTCGCATTTTAAAACCAAATGCACCGATATCTCACGACAGCTCTACATAGAGCATGGTTGGGAGCTACCAAAAGGCCTTGAGAGAAAACAAGACCGTGACCCTTTTCAAGTGTCCATTGCAGAATGGCAGACGATGAAGCGTAAAGACATTGATCCAAGGGATATCAAGCAAATATCACAAGATGCGTGGCAAAGCTCAGATAACCTTTCCAGTTTCAAATTGGCATTAGAAGAAAGGAACCTGTTTTTGGCGCGGGGTGACAAGCGTGGTTTTGTAGTTTTAGACCATCAGCACAATGTTTATTCTTTATCTCGTGTTGGGGGTGTGAAGACAAAAGACCTAAAGGCACGGCTTGGCCTACCTGATCAACTTGATGGTATTGAGAAGGTATCACGCCATATTCGCCAATCCATGACCAAGGAAGTATTGGGGCGTATTGAGGCGATGAAGGCGAGGCATAAAGCCGAGTCTCAGCCGCTTGAAGATAAAAGGACACAGCTTGTCTTTCGTCAGAAAGCTGAGCGGCGTGAGTTGTCAGACGAACAGCGAGTTAAACGACACCTTTTGATTAAAAGTGGTCGTGATAAAATTCGACGTGGTGTACGAGGTATCTTTGATAGAGTCTCAGGGCGGCATAAAAGGCTAACCTTGATAAATCGGAAAAAGGGAGAGCTGTTAAAGGCGCGTCAGATGGAAAGTCGAGAGGAGCTGATTTTTCGTCAAAACCGAGAATGCTCTGAATTACAAAAGGACATTATTGCTCTAAGGCACCAACAACGTCAGGAGAGAACACTTTTGGCTAAGCGTGTATATGAATTTCGTCAAAGTGAAGCTTTGCGTGTTAAGCAAACAACGCAGCTTGAGGCATGGACTAAGGCTCGTAATATCTCGAAAGACTTTGAAAAAGTTTCATCGGAGAAAGATCGTTCAACCGATGCACCTATAAAGCCATCAAGAGATAACCCAGCTCGGCAAAGAACCAGACGGCGAGACTTAGAGTGAACGAAATAGATAGCAGTATAATCGTTGGTGTTTTATATCTTTGCTAGGTTGCGCTATATCTCACATAGGCTGTTGAGGTAATACCGGCTTAAAATCTTTTGCCCTAGAATGGCCATAGCTTTTTGACGGCCCATTGTAGCTTAGAAGTAATATGGTTAACTTTTCGCTGATTATTATTGCCCATACTTTTCGATTTTACTTGATCATCAACTTTTTTATAGTGACTATTTTTGTTGTTTTTGTCATGCACCCGATTGTTTTTAATTTTTAGCTCGGACCATGACTCTGCCCATACAATACGATTTTGTTTTATCCAATAGTGTGATTTGCACTTAAAGCTCCAATTTCCGATTGACGGGTCGAGTGAAATTGCCTGCCCATCAAAGATAAGCTTCCAGTCTGTAGGTGAAAATGGAGTAATGACTTCACATCCACAGCCACAACAACATTTATGTGCTGCCGTTGCATATTGCATTGAAATGTAAATCTTTCCTAGTTCAATATCGCTAGGAATAAACTCAACAAATTCATGCGTTAGGCTGTTTCGAGTGCTGCGCATGGCTTGTCCTCATTCGTTATGATATTTCCGTCAATCATGAACATGCTGGAATGTTCATTCTCAAGATCAATATAAAAACCAAAGAGTTGCATCCATTGATGAACCGCTAGAGAAGCATTCAATGAATTAAGACCTGCGGTCTGTATGTTTTGTCCATATACATTGTTGTGGTCAGCTTCATCAACAAAAGAGACTCTATTTTTGGCGTGCTCCCTTCGATAGACCGTACTGGTCGTCACGCGTAACACCCCGCCTAACGCGGCTTTCTCCTTAACCAGATAGACCCCCATTCCAACATCAATAAAGGGGATTCCGAACTCTTCAAGCTTATCAAATATCAACGCTTTGCTTTTTCCTCCGTCAATACTGATAAAGACGAAATCCATATTGCTTAGCTCATTAACGGTTTCGTAATCAACGTGGTAACCATGAGCAAAGATGCCGGACCTAAACTCCGAGTATTTATTGCGGTAGTAATCCACCTTTCTTTGCGGTGTCTGCAAATCTGCTTTTGATGGAACGCCGGGAGAGCGATAGGCATTGTGTAGGAAATACCAATCTGCATCGTAAAGGTGAATTTCTTGTACTGGCGTTTTAGCGACTAAATCCAAGATATACGAGCCTGTGCCCCCCAAACCTATAATCGCTATTTTTAACGGCTCCAACTTCTTACTCACCTCATAAATTCCAGCGCGGCTTGTCGCTGTATCCACATACTTAAATACAGATTCACCATCACAAGTTTCTATTGGGCTGAACGTTTTAGGGGCGGCTGAAGGATCAATGGCCTGTGCTGGACTGGATAAAATGGCAATATAGGTCGTCATTTTATCGTAGTAATCCCGGTATCCTTCTTTTGGCTTACTTGAAAAGGTATGCTGGGCCACAAGCCCCCTGGCAAGCTGAGTCGCATTACTGGCATTAACAATTTTTGTAAGTCTATTACCGTCTTTATCGCACGGGTGTTCCCCTGTAAAACTAACCACATGCGTATCGGGCCGGACTGTTTTATTTCCAGCAAGATTAAGCGTAGAAATCAGTTCGGCCCTCTTCACTTCACGCTGAGGGTTAACATAAGGGACATTGCGTATTACCAGAAGGCCCGAAACAATTTCAATCTCGTAGCCGTCATCGCGCAGTCGTTTTAGGTCAGGGCTATGATTTATCAGTTGCTGTGACATTGAATATCATACCTCGCTTTACTTTGATGGAATTTCCTTCAACCAGTGTTCCTTCGGGGTTATTCTTAGGGCCATTGCGATACGTCACCGTGAAACAAATATTGGTGCCCTGTGGTGGGTTATCAAAGGCCAATGTGATGAGTTCCATAAACGTTAAGCGCTTATCCGTCACCAACTTTTCACGACCATTTATGATGATTTGAGTTGCGCTACTAAGAATACTGTCGAAGTGTTCAACGCCCGGTTCCCGCAAATCGACTTCTTGATCAGGCTCCAACTCAAATGTTTTACCCCCTTTGAATATCTGCTCTAATCTGTAGTCCTCCGGGTCTAAGTCAGCAGCAATCAATATTTCCTTTGCTGTAATCGGAGACTGAACCCTGATTTTCTCGTCATCGACTCGTATTAAATAGTATTTGACCCGTTTAGGAATTGGCTTGCCGGAACAGCTATATTCCTCCAGATCGACTACTTCGATTTCATCTAATTCACTCACATCGGTCATATCTAACTACTCCTACTGCTTTTTGCGGTTAGGGCGCTGTGTCAGTGCAGAAGCTGCGGCTGACTTTGCGTCTTTACTGGATTTAGGGTTACGTAGAACCTTTGCAGCAGCGGATGCCGCCTTCTTGCTGGTTACTTCGGTATTTCTTCGTTTGGCCATCTGTACGCTCTCCTCGTGGCTGTATTTTGGAGATGCGAAATTGCATCCTTGGCGCTAAATATACAATGCACGCTAAGTATGTCAAGCATAAATTTAGCACGCTTGACAGATTTAGCGGCTGAGCTTAGTATTCTAATGCTATGCAAGAAAAAACAGAGATAGGAGGTTGGTATGAAAAATGAGCAACCAATTGATCCTCCAGGTAAGAATATTGGGCCTTATTTAAAATCGCTCAGAGAAGGCAAAAAGATGTCATTACGCGCTGTCGAGGAGGCAACTAATAAAGATGTATCGAATGCTTATTTAAGCCAGTTGGAGAATGGGAAGATTGCCAAACCATCACCCCACATTTTGCATGCACTGGCTAGTGTTTATGGGGTGGAGTATACAAAGTTGATGGAAAGAGCAGGCTATATCTCTCCGTCTAATGAAAAAAATCAGGATAAGAAACACGGACGAGCTGCAACATTTGCTATAGATAACTTAACTCATGAAGAAGAAAATGAGCTTTTGGAATATTTGGCATTTATCAGGAACAAGAAAAAAGGTTAACTTTTGAGAAAACCAGACGACTGTACTCTAACAAAGCAGCAATATGAAAATATTAGGCGGGAAGCTAAGCGCGCTCTAGAAGGTGCTAGTGCTGTTGGTGTTTTCCCTACACCCGTGTCCGATATTATGTTGGCTGCGGATGTCCATGAAATACACGAAGATGTTTTAAACGAAAGCTTTGTTGAAAAAATAAGAAAAGAAGTTGGTAAAATTGGCACCGGGTTGCGAAAAGCTCTATCCAAAGTGATAGGGCTTTTTGATGCAAGGTCGCGTTTTGTTTTTATTGATCGATCCCTTCATGCTGTAAAGCAAACCTTTATTCGATTGCATGAAACGGCTCATGGATTTTTGAGTTGGCAAAAGGACATGTACGCGGTTGTCGAGGATAGCAAATTAAACCTAGAGCCTGATGTTGCTGATTTATTTGATAGAGAGGCCAATGTTTTTGCTTCTGAAGTTTTGTTTCAGTTAGATGCTTTTTCTGAAGAGGCAAATGATCGTGAGTTTAGTATATTCACGCCTGTTCGGATGAGTAAAAAATACGGGGCTTCTATTTATTCTTCTGTTAGGCAGTACGTCTCAAAAAATCCGAAATCATGTACCGTAATAGTCTTGAATCCACCAGTGTTGGAAGTGGGGAACGGATTTAAAGCGAGTTTGCGACGAGCTATTTATTCTCCTTCGTTTTTAGAACGGTTCGGCGAACTTCAGTTGCCAGAATTTTTTACTCCCGATGATAAAATTGGTGCAATGGTTCCTGTAGGTAATAGAAAATCATCGGGTAAACGAGAAATTGTGCTTGAAGATAAAGATGGAGTCGCACATGAATGTATTGCTGAAGCTTTTACGCAAACATATCAGGTTTTTATCTTAATTGTTTCGGTGAAAGCGCTAACTAGCGCATCGATTCTTCTTGCAAACGAAGGCTTTTGACCCCCAACACTCAAGGGCGCAATGGCCTTGAAATAAGTTCATTCTGAATATTTTGTATGGAAGCGATGGCGTTTCGTTTGTGGCTGTTGTCACTTGATGCCATTGTATTGAAGGCCTGTCTCAAAAGGCTATGAAGCTCGTTATCTGTTTTACCTG
Source organism: uncultured Paraglaciecola sp. (assembly GCA_905479025.1). Next base: position 860 of record CAJQKX010000062.1, on the reverse strand, counting down.
CCAATTCAAATCTTGTTATTAATCTCATTGTTATCTCCTCTAGTCGGAGACCGTGACCATCACGATCTTTGATAAGACCGCGTGTTGTACATCGAGAAGAAATCGCACCTTTGGTTGGAACGATAGAGGAAAAGCGACACTCGTCGCTGGCGATAAAGTCTTTGTCGTATGTGCTTGAATAAGGCTTTTTGAAGAACTTGCTGGTTTCTTGTCTCTATGGCTGAGATTGCTTGAGAGAAAATATAAAATTGAATAGAGCAGGAGGCTTAAATAAAAAGAGGCTTCTCAGTCGCTTGTGTTTGGACATATCTTCTTGGGGGAAAGGCCTTTCCTCTGCTACAACCACGAAAGTTTGAGTGTTTTTCGACACCCCATTCTAGCGGGGATACCCCGCAACGCCCTGATACGGAATGAACGCTTTGGCGTTCAGCTTAAGGTTTTTATCTGTTCCCCTTTTGGGTAAACGTCAAAATATCACACAACTTGGCTCCATCAAGACATCCCCCAGCCTTCCGCACCCTACGGGCTTGTGCAGGCAGGGCGGTTTCCCCTGTCTGGATTACGCCAAAACATGTGATTTTCGCTCGGCCTTCCTCGCTTCTTTCTCTGGGGTTTTCAACCCCAAAAAGGGATGTGTTTTTTAAATTATTAGGAGCGAAGACAATGACAGATTCAAATGCAGAAATACAAATCTATGTTGCAGATTTAGCGGCTTACAACAACGGTTATTTACACGGTGTTTGGATAGATGCCACGCTAGAACTGGACGAGATGCAAGAGCAAGTTAGTCAGATGTTAAAAGCTACTCCACTGGGCGAGGAAGCAGAAGAATATGCAATCCACGATTATGAAGGTTTTGG
>CAJQKX010000061.1 GCA_905479025.1 uncultured Paraglaciecola sp. | reverse complement strand
CAACCTTACAACAATTACAGAAAAATCGCGTTCAACCAAAAGTAGAAAGCTTATTATCAACAGACCTTAGCTTGCGCTTACCTAGATATTCATCCCAGCCAGCAACATTATTAAGCGCAGCTGTAGTCCTAATATTCATACTAATTAAACTGATACCTGCTGATTTTATATCCCAAGTCAAACCAGCTAATACTGAATTGGTCAATCAAGCTCCAAAACCTACAATACCCATTAGCCTTGTGACTAAAATCATCACTGTCACTGCGCCCAGTTACACAGGTTTGGTGGCAAGACAAACAACAGAATTGAACTTAGAATTGATTGCAGGCTCAACTGTGACTTGGCGACTGCAGTTCAGCGGATTAACTCAACAAAACGACTTATCAATACTACTGCCTGACAAACAACGGATCGCCCTTATTCAACAAGCCGATGATTACTACTTAGCCACTACAGTAGTGAGTCAATCAGGTGTTTACCACCTAGCTGCTGATGAAAAAATACTCGGAGGTATTCACACTATTGCTGTCACAGCAGATACCAGACCCACTATTCGTTTTGTCGAACCTACTCAAACTATTACCGAGTTGGCTAAAGATTCTAAACCTAGGTTACAAGCGATTGTTTCAATCGATGATGACTTTGGTTTAAGTCAGGTAGAAATTCTTGCTTCGATTGCCAGTGGTTCGGGGGAAGCGGTTAAATTTCGTGATCAAACCTTTCAATTTGATTCTCACTCTTCAGTGGAAGGCAAGACACTTTTCGTTAAAAACTGGGATTTAACCGAGCTAAATATGCAACCCGGTGACGAACTATATTTTAGTATTAGGGCATGGGATAACCGCCAACCCATTGCTCAGCAAAGTCGTTCAGCCAGTAAAATTATTCGCTGGCTTGAAGATGAGCAACAGGCGGTTTTAGCCGACGGCGCGTTAATAGACTTTATACCCGAGTATTTTAAAAGCCAAAGACAAATAATTATAGAGACCAAAGAATTAATCGCTGATAAAAATAACCTGTCAAAAGATAAAATTGACCACATCTCCCGAGAATTAGGCGCTGCCCAAAGTTTTCTTAAACAAAAATATGGGCAGTTTTTAGGTGATGAATTTGACAGTGGTACACCTCAGGCAATGGAGGCTGGCCCAGAGTTGGAACATGACGAGCATGATGAAGATGATAAACATGCTGATGACGCAGAAAAACCAGCATCAGAACATGAACACGAAGACTCTGAGCACAGCTCAGAAGGCAACGATAAATCAGGCTATAGCACAGTTATTTCACAGTTTGGGCATGCTCATGGTGAAGCCGATGACGGTAATTTCATTAAAAATGGCACTCCAAACCCCAAACTATTAATGAAGCGGGCGATTGCTAACATGTGGCAGGCTGAACTACATTTGTTACTTTCCCAGCCAGAACTTGCATTACCCTTTGAAAATCAAGCTTTAGAACTATTGAACCGAGCGAAAAAAGCCGAACGCATTTACGTTAAACGATTAGGTTTTGCACCACCTCCGGTATCTGAAAAACGACGCTATCAAGGCGATCTAACCGACATACTAAGTTACCAGCGTAATGAAACAACACCTAAAAAAAACACAGCTAAACAATCAGCCTTAGCCTTACTCACTATTCTAAATCAACACTTAGATAAGTCATTAAATAACACCTTAACAATTGAACAAACCAGCATACTCGAAAAAGTAAAAACCTATTTTTCAGAGCAACTCTCTGTCACTCCTAAGGACATTACTTTTATCGCTACATTAGAGAAAATCCAATTAGCGGACTCTTTTAACCTAACTAATTGCGAAGACTGTATCAGCGAGTTACGTAAGAAATTATGGCAAATACTGCCTCCACCTATCGCTGCGCCGACAACTAGGCAAACATCCTATTCACTGCAGAACAAGATGTTGCAAAAATATCAGGCATTTTTACAACAACAGAAAAAGGACGCTCAGCCGTGACTTTCTCACTAGGATTATTTGCCGCTTATCCCATTGCCGCAAGTTTAATGGTTTTGCTGGTAACAATTGGTTTAATGATCACTAGCTACTTTGCGGGTCAGCGACTAAAAAACAAAAAGGCAAGGCTGACGGGCGTGTTAGTCATAAATACTGTTGCCACTTTGATGGTTGTGGGATTAGCCTTTGATATCCAAATAACCAGTAAGCAACCTTCAATGGTTTATCTGATTACTCATGGGGCGACTGATCAGCAATTAGAGAAAATAGACCCGCAACAAGCTGTATTTGTGATGCGAGGGGCGGCTAAATCAGTGACGAATAGCAGCATATTTGAGGTGGCTACGCAGATTGATGTTCCGTCACAAATATTATCTTACCGAGATGCTATTGATAATTTGTTTGTCGTAGGAGATGGGCTTAATTCAAACCAATGGCAAAACTTACAACTAGTTATGGGGAAATCATTCACTAATGTTTCAGTGACCTTTTCCGCTTCTAAACCACGTTTAGGACTAGTTGATATGTCGTGGCCAAAAGAGTTGGCTGTAGGCCAATTTGTGCAAATCATGGGGCAACTACAAGGCACAGATGAGCCCCTAGCAGCAGATTCTATTTACCAAGTGAATTTGCTTGATCCCGCAGGAAAAATCATTCAAACAACTAGGGTTAAACCCTTTGAGCGTTTTGCCTTGAGCTTTTCAGCAAAAAGTGTTGGCCAATGGACTTATAGGCTGCAGCTTAATCAAAACAACAACTCGAAAGTATTAGCAGACGAACCTATGGCCTTTTCTGTGACTAAACCAGCTAAGCTAAAAATACTGATAAAACAATCGAGCCCATCGTTTGAAACACGGCAATTAAAAAACTGGGCTGCAGAGTTCGGCAGTCAGGTAAGTATTTTGACACAAATCAGTCAAGATAAAGATATCCGACAAAATATCAATCTGAGCGCTACAGAATTAGCACAAATCACTGCGCCATTTGTTGACCGTACATTGGATAATTTTGATTGGTTAGTAATAGATGGACGCGCCTTACTGGCATTAAAAAAGCAATCAATGAATGCTTTACAAGCAGCGGTTAACAGAGGCTTAGGGGTTTATATTATTGCCGATAATGAGCTCGTCAGTGCTTGGCCTGTTGCGTCAATGGACTGGTTATCGGATATTCACATTCAACCTCTAGAAGTAGCGAATTATGCATCTACCCCCATTTGGCCACATAGCCAAATAGAACAGCTAATGCCATTATTAAAAGCCAAGATCACAGCTGTTAAGCATACTCCACTGGTACAAAATAATATCGCACAAACACTGGTATCTCTCAGCCATATCGGTTTGGGAAAAGTGGCGTTATCACTGATCAACTCGACTTATGGCTGGCAAACTGCGGGATTATCCGAACAATACAGCCACTATTGGCAGAGTGTTATACATCAATTAGCCAGACCCAAACAATCACCATACTGGCTAAAAACTAAACCGAACTCATTACGTTTGGTCAATCAAGGCCAACAAAAGTGTTTGCTGGGCGTCACTGATCCAGGTGTGACAGTTGATAAGACTAACCCGCTACCTTTAATATTGACCCAAGACCTAGTACAAACCGAACAACACTGCCTCACGATATGGCCAACAAAGAGCGGCTGGCACCAATTAACTTGGTCAGAAAATACTGGATTAGCTGCTCCACAAAATGCTAACCAGTGGTCATTAGATACCTGGTTATATGCTTATGCTGAAAAAAATTGGTCAGTGTGGCAACAAGCTAAAAATCAC
>CAJQKX010000060.1 GCA_905479025.1 uncultured Paraglaciecola sp. | reverse complement strand
GATCGAACAAACCTTGGATAAATGGCAGCGCTCAATGAACCAAGGTCAGTAAAAAGCCCTCGACCAATATCTGCAAGATAATTACTACAATCACTTTCGTTCTTATTTGGGCCAAAAAGCAATAAAACCTGATCATCTTCGTTATGTTTCGGAAAATACAGCTGCACTGTTGCCAGTAGCGCAAGCCATGTACGAGACATTACCCACCAATAGTAAAACTCGTGCTTATATACATTTAGTGCTCAGCTGGGTACAAAGCATCCCCTACAATGAATTAAAGAATCGTTTAACGTCCAACGGTGCAGGCTATTTACCGCCACTATCTGTGATAGCCAATAACCAAGGAGACTGTGACAGCAAAACAGTATTAATGGCAAGCTTAGTGCGCTCGTTATTTCCAGATGTAAAAATGACCATGGTGTTCCTACCCCACCATGCATTATTAGGTATCGCTCTGCCCTTGAGAAAAAACGGACAAACCTTAAATATAGACGGCATGGACTACTTGCTAATGGAACCAACAGGTCCTTCAAAAATTCCTTTAGGCGAGATTTCCAATCGAAGCGCCCAATACATAGCTGGCAATATGTATAGCCTTGAGGAAGTACTTTAGTTAGCTAAAAAGGATATAGCCGATGCCAATGTCATATGCACGATAATATTTTCCAACAAGTTTTGATGCTTTTATTATATCTTCATCAGAACATATATTTTGGGTATCGAGATGTGTATTGGGTAAATCATGAGTAAACGTGTTTGAAACTTGAGACATTATTTCACCTAAAGAGTTTTCAATTAAGATGGTCAGAGCTTCTGTAAAGGGCTCTCAGGTTTGTAATTGAACATCCATCCAGTCAAGTTTCAGGCATAAAATGTGTTTCTCTATCGGTTAAATGAGGAGGTAATACCACCATTTCACCTTTTAAATAGACTTAACCATACCTTTTGTGGTCGACGAAAAGTGACCTTGATAAATTGTTTTCAATCATGAGCAGGACACTTCATCACAGAGATATTCAGAGTCACCGTCAATAGGAATACATGGCTATACAAAGGCCTTAATGGAGGATGAATGAATGAATGAATAATTTATCCATTCGATGTTGTTCACACCTTACAACCTCCAAATAATATCAAGAAACAGGTCAGACCATAGACAAATACATCAGTTTGCCTGCGGTGTCTAACCTGACCAACCTATCTACAATTGTTCTTCAGCAAATTCTGCCAACCTACTGCGCACCACACCGTCTAAATTAATGGTGGCACTGCCAGAAAAATTCTTAAATTTCTCCACTATATAGGTTAAACCTGATGTGACTGCAGACAGATAATTGCTATCTATTTGCGCCAAATTACCACCACAAATCAACTTAGTGCCTTCACCACAACGAGTAATAATGGTTTTTAGTTGAGAAGCCGTTAGATTTTGTGACTCATCTAAGATCACAATGGCATTTTGTATACTCCGACCTCGCATAAAGTTCACTGATTTAAACTGAATATTGGCTTTTTCTATAATGTAGCTCATAGAGCCTTTTACATTTTCATCATTTTTATGCAGCACTTCTAAACTGTCGGTAATAGCGGCAAGCCAAGGCGCCATTTTTTCTTCCTCCGTACCAGGTAAAAAGCCAATAGACTCAGCAATTTCAGGGGTACTTCTGGTCACGATGATTTTGTCGTACATGTTTTTCTCTACGACCATCTCAAGAGCTGCTGCCAGTGCTAATAAGGTTTTACCACTTCCAGCTGGTCCAGTTAGGATCACTAAGTCAATATGTGGATCGAGTAAGGCATGTAAGCTCATCGCTTGACCAATATTTTTTGGAGAAATCCCCCATGCTCTTCGCCCCATAAGTCGTTCGTAACCAAGGTCTAAGACGTCTAAATGATCACTACTAACAGACTCAACTAAACCTGCAAAGTGCTGGCTCTCATCCAGTAAAAATTCATTGACATAGGCTTGTGGTAACATTTTACGTTCAACAGTGTGAATAGTGTCTCGGCCTTCTGTACGGCTATTCACTGACTTAACTTCATCCCAAAAATTACCCAAGAACTGATGATACCCCTTGGACAAATATTTAATGTCGGTGACCATCTGATCGGTTCGGTAATCTTCCACATATGCCAAGCCAGCCCCTTTGGCCTTTAAGCGCATATTGATGTCTTTGGTGACCAATACCACTTGTTTAATATGTTGAGATTTTTGTAAAAACAGCGCGCTATTAATAATACGATTATCATTTTCGTTACTAGTGAAAACTTGTTGTGAAACAGGCATGCCGTGATCAACAAAAATTGATAGACTGCCAGTAGGCGCTGACTCACCAGCCCCCATTCCTTGCATTGACACACCCTGCATCAAATCTTCAGGTGAGGCGTCGTGAAGTAAGTTTTCCATGGCACGAATAGACACACGGGCGTCTCTGGCAACATCTTTCTTACTATCTTTAATGTAATCCAACTCTTCAAGTACAGTCATGGGAACAACAACGTCGTTTTCTTTGAAGGATAAGAAGGCAAGGGGTTCATGAAGGAGAATATTAGTATCTAATACGTAAATTTTTGAACTGAGTGCTTTTTTTCTGGGCATCCGTCGCTCCTGTAAAACTTAGATAAAATGCCTGCCAGTTAAATCATGTTTTTGATCTGCGTAGGTGTAACGAGTAAAACACTTGTGCTCAAAACATACTTAACAACAAGCTTACAGATGAACAATAAAACACTTTATCTGGACAATCATCTACTTTTAAACAGTACAAGATTAAATTTTTGCTACAATGCGCCCCCGTTGCACGGCAAGTATCAAAAGTAGTAATTTAATAGGTGAGGACAAAACAATGGCTAAGCAACAATTCTTTGCCTTAGGGCAACGCTGGCTCAGTGATACTGAGACTGATTTAGGTCTGGGTACCATTGTACAAATCGAGTCACGTTCGGTCACAGTATTATTTCCAGCCATAGGTGAAAGCCGTGTTTATGCTGCCCAGACGGCACCTTTAACCCGAATAGAGTTTGTGATTGGTGATAGCGTAAAAAGTCAAGAAGGTTGGGAGTTGCTAGTTGAGCAAATACAGGAAAAAGATAACCAACTTACCTATATTGGACATCGAGTTGATAACAACGATGCTGTTGTTCTAACAGAAACCTTCATCGATCATCATTTCCAACTTAATCAGCCAGAGCAGCGATTACTAAATGGCCAGTTCGACGATCCTAAGTGGTTTGATTTACGTGAACAATGCCTATTGCATCAGTTTGAGCATAACATCTCGCCGTTACTTGGTTTTGTTGGAGCGAGAGTCGATCTTATACCCCACCAATTACACATTGCATCTGAAGTAGGTAATCGCCATGCTCCTAGAGTATTACTGGCAGACGAAGTAGGTCTGGGCAAAACCATTGAAGCGGCATTAATTATCCACCAGCAGTTGTTAACAGCCAGAGCTCAACGGGTGTTGATTGTGGTGCCCTCTAGCTTGGTACACCAATGGTTAGTAGAAATGTTGCGCAGAGTAAACTTGGCTTTTTCAGTGTTTGATGAAGCACGCTGTGAAGCCATGTCTGAAGATGCCGGCAATCCATTTGAAGCAGAGCAACTTATCATATGTAGCCTTGACTTTTTAACCCACAATAGCCGTTACTATCAACAAGCGTTG
>CAJQKX010000059.1 GCA_905479025.1 uncultured Paraglaciecola sp. | reverse complement strand
AAGCGCGGCTTTTGTCATTCAGAGATCTAAACAAGTGCCAGGGCAAACACCTGTGTACGATATGTTACTGAGTTTTGCTGCGTCCTCGGATGATCCCATTTCTGGGGGCCGGCACAAAGTATTAGGCAGTAAGAGTCTGTTTATTCCACCACAAACCAGCACCATTGCATCACACTTACCTAAAGCCGTAGGTACGGCTTTCAGCATTAGCCTGTCGCGGAAGGTAGCGGTAGATAATGTCTTGGAAAAAGACGGCGTTGTAGTGTGTAATTTTGGTGATGCCTCGTCTAATCACTCCACAGCACAAGGTGCCATTAACGCTGCGGCTTGGGCTGCGTATCAGTCAGTGCCTATCCCTATCGTATTTATATGTGAAGATAATGGCATTGGTATCTCTACCGCTACACCTAAAGGTTGGGTGCAGGCAAATTTTGAACATAGAGCGGGGCTGCATTATATTCAGTGTGACGGATTAGATCTACTCGACACCTTCCACAAAACTCAACAAGCGGTAGAGATTGCCCGAAAACAACGTAAGCCAGTTTTTTTACATATGAGAACCGTGCGTTTACTGGGACATGCTGGTTCAGACTCAGAATTTACTTATCGCAGTAACGAATATATTGAAGATACTGAAGCCCATGATCCCTTGTTGTTTAGTGCCGCGTTATTGTTGAAACACAACTGCCTAGATGGCCAGCAAATTATTGATTTATATCAAACCGTAGAAAAGTCTGTGGCAGACATCAGTCAACAAGTGATCACTCACCCCAAACTCACCTGTGCTGAGAAAATCAAACACAGTATTATCCCCCCTAAGTTAGATAAGGCTTATCTCAGTAACGTATCGAATACCCAACGCTGCGAATTATTCAGTCATGAAAAACACAATCTCCCTAAGAAACAACACCTCGCTAAATTGTTAAATTGGACCATGTTCGATTTAATGGCACAGCAGCAAAATATTGTGATGTGTGGTGAAGATATTGGCAAAAAAGGCGGTGTATATAACGTCACCAGTAAACTAGCAGATACATTTGGGCCGCAAAGGATCATCAATACCTTACTCGACGAACAGTCGATTTTGGGCATGGCAATAGGTTTAGCTCACAATGGGTTTTTACCGATGCCAGAAATTCAGTTTTTAGCTTACGTGCATAATGCCGAAGACCAAATACGCGGTGAGGCGGCCACCCTGCCCTTCTTTTCTAATGGGCAATTCAGTAATCCGATGGTGATAAGAGTCGCAGGCTTAGCTTACCAGCGTGGATTTGGTGGGCATTTTCACAACGACAATTCCTTCGCGGTATTTCGTGATATTCCTGGATTAATCATTGCGAGTCCTTCAAACGGCGCCGATGCAGTCGACATGCTCAGAGAATCCGTCAGGTTGGCTCAAGAAGAGCAACGAGTGGTTATTTTTATTGAGCCTATCGCGCTGTATATGAAAAAAGATCTACATCAAGAAGGTGATGCACTTTGGACCTTTGATTATGTGCAACCCAGTGATGCACACCCCATTAAAACAGGGCAACTAGGGTGTTTTGGCACCGGTCAGGATGTGTGTATTATCAGTTATGGCAACGGTTATTATTTGAGTCGCCAAGCTGAAAAACGACTCGCTGAGTCAGGGATTCATTGCACTGTCATTGATTTACGTTGGCTTGCCCCACTGGATGAAACGGCCATTATTACGGTTATTGGCGATATAAAGAATGTGCTGATAGTAGATGAGTGTCGTAAAACGGGATCCATTAGCGAAGCGTTAATCACCTTATTAATTGAACATGATATAGATCATTCCAGTCGAAAAATTGAACGACTGACTGCCCATGATAGTTTTATCCCACTTGGTTTAGCCAGTTTCGAAGTGTTACCCTCATGCGAGCTGATTGTTGAACAAGCCAAACGAATGATCGGTAAAAACCTTCAATAATCGACTACATTAATAAGATGGCTAAAGTCTGGCAAGGTTCTGGCTAAGAGCTGGCTAAAGCTAATTTAAAGTGAACAAACCAGAATATTACCTGTTGTCTGCCCATACTTAGATTTACTTGGACGTAATGATTTCATATACCGAAAATAACGACTGAAATAACCCTTTATATTCTCTAGTATCAAGTAGTTTAATGGCACAACAAACAACGTAATGAAGGTAGCGAACAAAATACCAAAAACAGCTTGCCTGACTTACCAAGCCACCTGGTTCAAATCTACCCCTAGTAATCGCGCTTCTGGCATAGGTTCTAGTTGTAATTTTTCTTTACCATCAGACAAAGAGTCTTCTATATCTGATACGGCCACATAATTAGCTAATTGAGTTTTTAGCCCTTCACTTAACACTGCCGATGATTCAGCGTCTCGGTCTTTCAATTCAATATTAATGGGTGCACCAGCACCAGCGCTTGTAGAATTTACAACTTGCCACCATCAATGGTATAAAATTCGATATACGAATTAGAGCCTGCTCTTAAAAACACTCCTATCTCTGTCAACGAAAAATCAACGTCTCCGCCTTCCATTAATTATTTATTTACAATAACTTTGGTCCAAGACATACCATCAATTCGGCTACAAAAAAGGGCTTACAATGTACATTGTAAACCCTTTTTAAAGTCAGATTAATTACACAGTAAGCTTAGGTACCATTACATAATTACTGAGTAGTAATACTGACATTGTCAAAATAAGCTGTTACTTGACAACCTTCAACCGCGCCACAAGCAGGTTGTAGTAATAACGTTACCCCCCATTCTGTGTTGTCACCGGCGGTAACGTCAAAACTATAATTTTGCCATTCCTCAGTAGGAACGACAGTCATAAGGTTATCTGTTTTACTGACACCTGTTGATGCTTCAGTGAAAAGTAATGCATTCACTACACCGCCAGGTCCCGCGGTACCCTTCATATCAAATGAAACGGTTAACGCTTGTCCATTAGTGATAACACCTTCACCAATTTTTGATTGCTTGATAGATGGATTTTGAGCTTCTGCTGCCACTATTTTTGCTAACCAGGTATCCATGTCATCCTGCATGGCAGAAATATCGCCAGCACCTTCGGCAAGCCAACTATCAAGATCACCACTCTCAAAACCACCGTTACTAACAAAACCGTAATTACCGATATCAGTAATGCCAACTACAGGATTACCGCCCGCTTCGTTATTGCCCGCACCAGCGCCGTCAGAGTATACGTATAAATTATCGACACGATATACTGCGCCTGCGCCTTGTCCCCAAGCTGGGAATATCATAACTAAATCAATAGCACTAAGATCTAAACCTGCAGCCGCTAAAGCAGATAAATTAAAGGTATAAGTTTGCCATTGACCAACAACCGGCTCTGCGCCTTCGTTGCTGCTATTTAGATTAAGATCTCCAGTATT
>CAJQKX010000058.1 GCA_905479025.1 uncultured Paraglaciecola sp. | reverse complement strand
CCAGTGATCACCTCTGATACGTCATGAAACATGGCAATAGTGGCGACTTGATTGGGATCTAAGTCACCATCAAAATATTTATTACGTATCAGAGCTAAAGCATGAGCCACCATGGCCACTTGCAAACTGTGTTCTTGAACATTTTCTGTTCTTATATTGCGCATTAAAGGCCATCTGTTTATCAATTTCATGCGTGATAGATGAGCAAAGAAATGACTTTGATTAGCTGATATGTCGTTCATGTATCTAATTTACCTGCTTATAACTTTTGAAAAAGTTTGCAATCGCTTCTAATGCTGGTTTTAGTAAATCAACATGGGGCAGAAATACTAATCTAAAATAACACCCCTCTTTAAGATTAAATGCAGAACCGTGAACTAATAATATTTTTTCTGTGCGTAATAAATCAAAAATCATTGTTTCGTCGTTAGTAATATTGAATTTTTCTGCGTCAACTTTAACAAAACAATACATAGCGCCTTTGGGCATAACACACTCAAGGCCATCTACTGCATTTAACATTTTAAACGCCATATCTCTTTGAATCTTTAGTCGTCCATCCCCACCAATTAGTTCGTTAATACTCTGATATCCCCCTAAAGCGGTTTGAATTGCATGTTGGCTAGGAACATTTGCACACATTCGCATAGATGACAGAATGTTCAGCCCCTCTATGTAACTTTGGGCAATGAGTTTGTTGCCACTAACCACTAACCATCCAGCCCTGAAACCTGCTATCCGATAGTTTTTTGACAGACCACCCATAGTAATACAAAAAATATCTGTAGCCATTGATGCAATACAATGATGCTTTGCGTCGTCATATAGAATTTTGTCGTATATTTCATCGCTGATAACAACCAGTGAAAATTCACGTGCCAATTCAATAATTTGTTGCAATAACTCTGGACTATATACTGCGCCAGTTGGGTTATTAGGGTTGATTAATACTATTGCCTTGGACTTATCAGTAATTTTGCTGCGGATATCTTTTATATCAGGCTGCCAACCATTAGTTTCATCACAACGATAATGTATGGGTACACCTGATGCGAGACTCACAGCAGCTGTCCATAGAGGGTAATCCGGTGCGGGGATCAATACTTCATCATCGTTATTTACCAGTCCTTGCATGGCCATAACAATTAGCTCACTGACACCGTTACCAATAAATACATCCTCTACTTTGACGTTTTTGATATTTTTCTGTTGATAATATTGCATCACTGCAACTCGAGCTGAATAAATACCATTAGAGTCTGAATAACCTTGAGATTTTGGCAGGTTATGGATCACGTCCTTCAATATATCGTCAGGGGCTTCAAAACCAAACGGAGCAGGGTTGCCGATATTTAGCTTCAGTATTCGATGCCCTTCGTCTTCCATTTTTTTTGCTTCGGTCAAAATGGGCCCGCGTATCTCGTAACAGACGTTTTCTAACTTGTTCGACTTATTAATTTTTTTCATTGATTGTGAATAACCTCCAACATGGAGCCACAGATTAAACCAACAGTGGCAAGGGTGTTAAGTGTTAAATTAGCTATGCTATATAAAAATGTTAAATAAGCTGATTGTTAAGAAGGTTGTCACATCACATTGCCCCCCAAATAAGATTTCTGCCTACTATTTACCTTAGTGAGTATTATACCTATTCACGAATGAAAACATATGCTGACCCCTTTAATAAGGTTTAATCTAAGTGACTTAACAATATTTGCTGGTGTTAAAATCTCAAAAATTAAAGGTTCGCATAACTATGTTGGTTGCTTTTCTGGCGAAACAGATGAAAATAAGCTGTGAAGGGTGCTATCGTAACTTGCGGAGTTTAGGGGCTTTATGAGTAAACTGTTAGATGAAAATATTTTAGAATTTAAATGTAATGGTTTAATGAAAAGGGCATCCCCAAAAAGGTTTTTTACAGGTACGCAGTGGTGATATTATTTACATCACTTGCGATGTTAAATAATCCTTTTGATACGGTGGAAAATTGCTAATAGAGCTGTGTCAGAACTTTTCGCTATTCATATGACGTTATCAAACATAATTGTTTCAAATTTGTAAGCCTTTTATCTCAAGCGAAAGAACACCACTTGAACAATTTTCCACACGAGATTAAATGATGGTTGAAAAATTTGAGATAACTCTCCATTGTCATCCAGAAAATTTCTGAGGGTATTCAGTCATTCATTACGGTTCAGTAACATATTTACCTTCGCTAAATTAACGTGGTTTTATCAGATCCAAGGTTGAAGCGCTATATACTTTTTTTATTGTAAGAGTAAGATAATAATGCAACGAGATAATAAAAAACTAAAACGTTTCGACTTTTTATGGACTAAAAACATGTCAGATCACTTCAAAATAACACCTCAGAATGCAATTTCCGATAGTGACATTGCAAGAGTTATTCCTTGTAAAAAGTTGTCAATGAATGCCCCTATCAAATGGTTAGCGTTAGGTCTTAAGGACGCGAGTCAGGAGCCTGGGCTAACGCTTTTTTTTGGTCTTATATTTGCAGCTATACCTTGGCTAATTATTGAATTGGTGCAATTAACAGGTTGGCATTTAGTAATAATGCCTGCAATTGTTTGCTTTATGCTGATTGGACCATTTTTGGCTGCGTGTATGTACGATGTCAGTTGGGAATTAGAAAAAAACCACGAACCCACTTTACGTCATTGTGTAAAAACATTAAAACGCAACGCTCTAAATGAATGGGGTTTAGGTATTTTACTGATGTTATTAATGATTTTTTGGCTGCGCGTGGCTTCATTGATCCATGCCTTATATCCGCAATTCATGGATAAAGATTTTATTAATCTTTTGCCATTTTTGGCGGTTGGGACTTTAGTTGGTGCCGCATTCACTTTATTAGTTTTTTTTATCAGTGCGTTTACACAACCAATATTGATGGAAAGAAAAGTTGATTTAGCCACCGCTTTGTTAACCAACATGAACGCAATATGGACTAATAAAGCCCCGATGATGTTATGGGCATTCATCATTTTAACGTCAGTACTTATCGGTTTTGCTACATGGTTTGTTGGGTTTATTTTCCTGATGCCGCTTATTGGATATGCAACTTGGCACGGTTATATTGATACAATAGAAATTAAACGGGAACGAACTTTCGAGTAGTTAAGTATTTCTATACAGTACGAAGGCAATAAAAAAGCCCCATAATGAATCATTATGAGGCTTTTTTATGTTGTCGCTTATCGTGGTAGTTTAGACACAGGGCTTTCTTCTAAAATTTTCTTAGCCCAAAAAGCCTTGACTGAAAAGTCAGACTTTTTAACTTTCTTTTTAACCGGAGCTGCTTTTTTCGGTTTGGAATTTTTAGGTTTTTCAACGGCTGCTGTGGCTTCCTTTGCTGGAGTTGAAGTGTCTAATTCAGCAATCATTGCATTTAAATTGGCCAAACGAATATTTTTACCACCATCAACACTATACCAGCCACCTTTTGCTTCGATTGTAGGGGCTTTGCCATTTGCTGCAGTATAAGCTTCTGTAAAAGCCGCTATAACTTGATCTTTATCCAATTTACTCATAATCAGGTCTTTGCCTTTTCTATTTTTATTTTCAGTATGTGTAGAGGTTTTATACCTTTTTTTATTTATAATGTCTAATTTTACAAAATTAGCCGTATGTAAATCAGTAGGAACAACAATGTTAGTATCAAATATTCAATTATTAGAATTACTTAATTCGTTATTAAAGCCAGAAATGGTTCGTGATTATTGCCCTAATGGTTTGCAAATAGAAGGCAAAAGGAAGGTGACTAAGTTAGTCACGGGCGTGACTGCTTCTCAGGCATTAATCGACCAAGCAATATCAATAAATGCAGATGCTATTTTGGTACATCATGGCTATTTTTGGAAAAATGAGTCGCCATGTATAACAGGCATGAAGAGAAAACGAATACATACTTTGTTGCAGCACAATATCAATCTTTATGCCTATCATTTACCTTTGGATATTCACTCATCAC
>CAJQKX010000057.1 GCA_905479025.1 uncultured Paraglaciecola sp. | reverse complement strand
GTCGAGCACCATATCGTTGACTGCACTAATCATAAGAAGTTGAAGGAAAGACTGAAAGGTGAACATTTTAACTATATCGTGAATACTAGTGGATATGTCAATCATTCAAATTTCTCAAATGGTGGGCGGAAAATTTTTCAAAACCATTTTGCTACCTTACTAAATTTGGTTGAGGCAACTGACCGTACATGCTTGAAGTCATTTATAAATATCGGCAGTAGTGATGAGTATGGAGACCTTTCAGCTCCTCAAGCTGAGCATTCGCGAGAGGCTCCTTCTTCACCTTACTCTTTCGCAAAAGTATGCGCTAGTCACTACCTAGAGACATTATATCGCACTGAACGTTTTCCAGGAACCACCCTTAGATTGTTCTTGACATACGGTCCCGGTCAAAATGACAATAGGTTCATACCACAAATTATTAAAGGATGTTTATCCAATAGTGTTTTTCCGGTCTCAAAGGGGGAGCAACTTAGAGATTTTTGCTATATAGACGATGTTATTCGAGCGATATTTATGACCTTAACAAACTCGAAATCTCATGGAGAAATAATTAATGTGGCATCTGGTGTTCCGGTAAGCATTCGTGAGGTAGTTGAAACAGTCCAAAACCTTATAGGCAAAGGGTTTCCTGAGTTTGGCAAACTCTCCTATCGTCCAAAAGAGAACATGGAGTTATTTGCAAACATTGAAAAAGCAAAAAAATTACTTGGATGGACACCAACGACTCCGTTGGAAGATGGTTTAAATAAAACAATCGCTGCTTATGCAGAGAATTCACCACAGTTTTAATTTATTCAAAAATCAAGCGATTGATAATATGTAACAAATTAGCAAGTAGAGGTGACATATTTACATTGATAAAAATGAAGCGTTTGTGTAGTTAACTGACTATATGGGCGGTTACAAGTACATGTATCAATTTCGGGGCCTTTAGAAAGCTGATTGAAGAACAAAAGACTATTGAAAGGAGAATCCATAAAATGAAAGCGCGTATGTCTGTAATTATTACGAATTATAAT
The DNA here is from genome assembly GCA_905479025.1 of uncultured Paraglaciecola sp. The sequence goes on along the minus strand of CAJQKX010000057.1, from coordinate 1,878 downwards.
ACTCACGAATTTGTTCGTTTTCTACTTAAAACTTTGATAGAGTTAAGCACCGAAATACCAATAATATATATTCATGATAACGGCTCTACTCCGTCAAATTTCAAAAAGCTTTTAAAAATTATTAATCAGATAAAAGAAACAAAAATTATCCTAATCTCAACTATAGATAGATCGCGATCGTCAGTTGCACATGGAAATGCTCTAGACAGATCAATTAGATTGGTTGATACTGAATATTATTGTATTTTTGATAGCGATTGTGTCCCACTTTGCAGGGGATGGGATGATATTTTGATAAAAAAGCTCAATTCTGGGATCTCAATTATCGGATCGCCTTATTGGAGCGGGGACACAGCTACTCACAAGAAATATAATGATTTCCCTGCACAATTTTTTGTAGCATTTCGAACCAAAGATTACTTAGCTGCAAACACAACCTGTCAGGCTTACGATACTGCAGAGAGTGATACGTGTATGCAATGGAAAGGAGACTTTCAGGACGCTGAGTTGCAATCTGAGGTGTTTAAGGTAGCAAATACTCGGCAAGTAAAAATAGAGAATGTATCGCCTGTTATATGTACATGTTACTTTCTAGATGGGCAATTAATTGGAAGCCATTTTGGACGAGGTCATCAGGGGGGACGCCCCAAATATAATGGCATTCATTCAGTTTTTTCTGGCTTTTCTATGGTATTCAAATTGCCTTTCGTAGGCAATATTTTTATATCTCTAAAGGCAAAGTCTGAGTTTTATACTTGGCGGTCAAAATTGACTGCAATAATAAATATGGAAAGGTAAATGTTCAAAAACGAAAATAGTCGACTGATTTTATTACAAGCAACAACTATGTTTGTTGCATTTATCACCTTAAAACTTAACTTAGATCAATTTAATATTGAACAAATTGGAACACTAAATCTTTTCACTTCTACAATCGCATTATGTGCTAGCGCAAGATTATCTGGAGTAGACGTATGTATTACTAAAACCTTTCGCGAAAAAGTTCGATACTTAAATCTAATTACTCTTATTATCTATCTAGCTTTGGGTTCAATAATTTGCATTTTTACTATTTATATAACACAAAAATCTTATATGTATGATTATCTAAATTCTATTATATTTATTATGTATGCTATGTCGGTATCTCTTGATAGATCTACTTCATACTATCTTACTCATAAAAAGTATTTAATTCACCGTATATTTTTACTTTCATCAGGAATCTTTGTACTTGGGGTGGCTATCCTGTGCAATATATATGATTATACTATTGAGACGTATATAATATACTTTGTGTTGACGCACACCTTTCTAAACTTTCTAAAGTTTACGATGACAATTGATAAGATAATTCTAAATGTTTCCGATGTGAAAAAACGATTTGATAATTATAATATTGCATCAATTAAAAGTCCTATCATAGCATTTTCTGTACTTGGTGCATTACAAGGAATTTTAGCAAATATTGACCGGATAATAATAGGAATATACTCTGTTGAGTTATTAGGCATGGTATTCATTTTGTTAATTGCTCCAACGTTACTGAAGCAATTGACTCAACCTGTATTCGTAAAACTAGTTTATGAAACGGTAGAATTAGATAAACGAATAGTATTAAATAAAAATTTCATGTCTTTTTTAGTCGTATGCATTGGATTGGTATATTTAGGAATGACATTGATACCACTAGCACTAAACGTGCCACTAGATTTTAGCTGGTCATTGTGTTTGGTAGCCAGTGTTTGGCTGATAGGAAGTATCTTGGAGTCTGTTGTGTCGAGCAGAATGACCCTTGAATACGAACCAGGAAAGAATATCAAAGCCACCTCAAAAATTATGCTAATACCACCATTTTGTTATATTGTTTGCTTAGCC
>CAJQKX010000056.1 GCA_905479025.1 uncultured Paraglaciecola sp. | reverse complement strand
GCTTCAGCATCTTGTACCATCTGTTCCACTTCTTCTTCACTCAAACCAGAAGATGCTTTGATTGTAATTTTTTGTTCTTTACCTGTGTCTTTATCTTTTGCAGACACATGTAAAATACCATCAGCATCGATATCAAAAGTCACTTCAATCTGTGGTGCACCACGTTGAGCCGCTCTTATACCCTCAAGGTTAAATTGACCTAAAGATTTATTACCTGAAGCTTGCTTTCGCTCACCTTGAAGACAATGAATCGTTACTGCTGCTTGGTTATCTTCAGCCGTTGAAAAAGTCTGAGATTTCTTAGTAGGTACAGTGGTGTTCTTCTCGATGAGAGTAGTCATAACACCACCCATTGTTTCGATACCCAAAGACAGAGGCGTCACATCAAGTAACAACACATCTTTCACATCACCAGATAATACGCCACCTTGAATGGCCGCACCAACAGCAACTGCTTCATCGGCGTTAACGTCTTTACGAGGCTCTTTACCGAAGAATTCAGTTACATACTTTTGGACCATAGGCATACGTGTTTGACCACCTACTAGGATAATATCGTTGATATCACCTACAGATAAATCTGCATCAGCTAATGCTTGTTTCAGTGGCTCAAGGGTTGCTTTAACCATTGATTCTACTAAAGACTCTAATTTTGCACGAGTAAGCTTAATGGTAAGGTGTTTTGGACCAGACGCATCAGCTGTAATATAAGGCAAATTCACTTCAGTTTGTTGAGCAGAAGACAGTTCAATCTTAGCCTTCTCACCCGCTTCTTTTAGACGCTGCATAGCAAGCGGATCTTTACGAAGATCCATCCCCGAGTCTTTCTTAAACTCTTCAACTAAATAGTTAATGACTTTGTTATCAAAATCTTCACCACCTAAGTGAGTGTCACCGTTAGTCGCTAACACTTCGAACGTATGCTCACCATCAGCTTCGTCGATTTCGATGATAGAGATATCGAACGTACCCCCCCCTAAATCATAAACGGCAACAACACTGTCACCTTTTTTCTTATCCATGCCGTAAGCAAGGGCAGCAGCAGTTGGCTCATTAATAATACGTTTCACTTCAAGACCGGCAATACGACCTGCGTCTTTAGTCGCTTGACGCTGAGAATCATTAAAGTATGCAGGAACTGTGATAACCGCAGCAGTAACTTCTTCACCTAGATAATCTTCAGCCGTCTTTTTCATTTTTTTCAAAACTTCGGCAGAAATTTGTGGTGGCGCCATCTTTTCATCTTTTGCTTCAACCCATGCATCACCATTGTCAGCTTTGACAATCTTAAAAGGCATGATGTCGATATCGCGCTGTACTTCTTTATCTTCCCAGCGACGACCGATTAGACGCTTTATTGCGAATAAGGTGTTTTGTGGGTTGGTTACAGCTTGGCGTTTAGCGGGTTGACCCACTAATATTTCTCCATCTTGAGAATAAGCAATGATGGAAGGAGTTGCGCGATCCCCTTCTGCATTTTCTAATACTTTTGCTACGCCGCCATCTAACACTGCTACACATGAGTTAGTTGTACCTAAATCGATCCCAATGATTCTACCCATTAGTTTATCTCCAAAAATTGTTCTTAAAAACTTGTACACTTTGTGGGGTTATTATTTTAGTTTTCAACATTTCGTTGCAAAAAACCTTCACAAAACTGCAATTATGTTTGTCTCCTGACCCCATCTATTGATGGATCAGTAATTAGGCTTGAGTATCGACTCCAGCTTCTGGCGCTCTGGTTACCATAACCATGGCAGGACGTAATAACCGGCCGTTTATCTCGTAGCCTTTTTGCATCACTGCCAACACTGTGTTGGGTGCCAGCTCTGCATTTTCTTGCATCGACATAGCTTGATGCTTTTCTGGGTTGAAAGGTTGACCTTGTGGATCAATTACTGACATTCCAAATTTTTCAATCGTGCTTAAAAACGACTTAAGCGTCAGTTCAACACCATCAACAATAGGTTTTATAGCTTCGTCTTCTGGGTTAGCCACTTGTAATGCACGTTCTAAATTATCGGCTACAGGCAACAATTCGCCGGCAAATTTTTCCAAAGCAAATTTGCGAGCCTTGTCAATTTCCCCTTGAGCACGTTTGCGCGCATTATCTGCATCAGCAATAGCCCGCATCACTGAGTCTTTTTGCTCAACCACCTTAGATTCTGCTGCAATAACAGCGGCTTCTAATTCAACAATACGTTGTTGATCTTCAGTCAACTCAACAAACTCTTGATCCGCGTCTTGTTGTTCTACTTCTACTTCTACTTCTATATCTGTTTCTAACTCTTCACCTTGCTGAGGTGTTTGTTCATTTGACATGCTTAGCTCCGTATACTCTTTCAGCAAATTTTTAACTGCCACTATTAATGGGGCTATATTTATAAGCTTCAAGGGCTGATAATTGATGTTTTTTTGATTTATTTATTATCATGAAGCAGCCATGAACCATCCCTCATAATAGACTCATCAAATAAAAGTACTAAACGTCTCATTTATTCTAAATAATTTATGATAGATGCTTGCTTAATTTAAGTAATATTGCACAGCGATATATTCGATTTGTATGCTATGCGGTTTGGCGGATGTTGGTTACAAATACCGAGGGTAATTCGCCTAAGATTATGTTTTATAAATGATTGATTACTTTTGCATGTTTATGTTTTGTGTAGGGTATTAATTGTAATAAAGCGATGTGATCTTTGAAAAGGCAAAGCTTTAATAAACAGTACTTCACATATTAAGCAGTTGGGTAGCAACCGTTGATGTATTATACAAATAGACGATGTATTATGACAGCGTGAAATTCACCCATATGATTTATAATATTGATTTCCCTAAAATGCGCCAATCGCCTATTAGGCAGCAGCACTGCCAAAGTTCTCAAATGAACAAACCTGCAGTATTAAGCAGTAATATAAAACTGAAAAACACATAAATGAACAATAGATACTCATTTGCAATATTAATCTCAACCAATCAAG
>CAJQKX010000055.1 GCA_905479025.1 uncultured Paraglaciecola sp. | reverse complement strand
TAGGTTGTAAGAACGGCTGTTACCCGTACCTGGCATTTGACGACCGTTAAGTGTCATCAAGTTAAAGTTAGGACCAAAACCACGCACTGTGATCTGGCTACCTTCGCCGTTTGAACGACTCACCGTGACACCGGTAATACGTTGTAAAGATTCGGCTAAGTTGGTATCGGGAAATTTACCCATTTCTTCGGCAGAAATCGCGTCAACAACCCCATTGCCTTCGCGTTTTATGTCCATCGAACGAGCCAAACTGCCTCGAATACCTTTTACTTGGATGATTTCAATGTCATCAGCGACAGGCTCTGCTTCCTGTGCAATTGACAACGGCGCTATTCCTGCCCCTAACAGCACAGAAATTGTTGCTGCTAGTCGTGTTTTATTGAAGGTAATATCTTTCATAATTGCCCTACTCATTTTTCGAACTAATTTCAAAATACTTAGATTTCAGTAAGAATTTGTAATTTCTATCAGTCAATCTAAGTTAATTATTCTTGTTTTAACGCTAATTTAAGCACTATTTAAGCACTATGTTGTTTATGGTTAGACCATAAACAACATAACTATGGCTTAAGGTTTAAACACAGCGTTGTCAATGCGATACACCGCACCAAGACCGGCACCCCAAGCTGGGAATATCATGACTACATCAATTTGACTGATGTCTAATCCGTTATCTAGCAAAGTGAGTATATCTACGGTATAGGTCTGCCATTCACCAGGAACCGGTTCTTGCCCTTCGATACTGGTGTTTAGGTTACCTTCTACGGCAGTAGTATTGCCGCCAGCTTCCATTTTTATCATCCATGGTGTGCCATCAGCAGGGGCAGTCACAATCTTCATTTCAAAACTGAAAGTGCCGTTTATGATGTCTTCTGCATTAAATGGTGTTCCTACATCACGGCTGTAAAAACCTTGTACTGTTTCAGCTGTATTAAGCACTGAGAATTCAGCGACCATGCCATGTTGAGCATCATCTACTACTTCAGCTGGCGTTGAACCACCACAACAATCCCATAGTGGCCATTCAGCATTCATGGCATCAGCGTATAACGTTAACGCTGCGCCATCTGCAACACCTGTTCCGCCATCAGTCTCACCGGGGTTGCCGATGATCACATTATCTACACGGTAGACAGCGCCTGCACCTGCGCCCCATGCTGGGAATACCATAAGTACATCAATGGCACTCAAATCTAAACCTGCATCAGCCATAGTTAACAAATCAAAGGTATAAGTTTGCCAAACACCAACAACTGGGTCGACGCCTTCAATACTGGTGTTTAGGTTAACTTCTACAAAAGATGTATTACCGTCTGCTTCGACTTTCATTAACCATGGCGTGCCATCAGCAGGGGGGGTAACAATTTTCATTTCAAAGCTGAAATTACCCGTTGTTAATAATGCTGATGCATCAAAGCTTCCTGAATCACGACCAAAGAATCCTTGAACGGTTTCAGGTGCACCTAGTACAGAAAACTCTGCTACTGCACCGTGCTCTGCATCATCCATTTCTACTGTAGGTGTTGAGCCTGCACAACAGTCCCAAAGAGGCCATTCTGGATTTGCAGCATTATCAAAGGCGACTAATCTAGGACCAGTTGGACCACCTGATGTGGCATTAGGATTGTATATTTTTGCATTATCCACACGATAGACTGCACCTGCACCTGCACCCCAAGCTGGGAATACCATAACGACATCTTTAGCGCTAAGGTCTAAACCTGCGTCAGCCATTGTTAATAAATCAAAAGTGTAGGTCTGCCACACACCGGCAACAGGATCAACGCCTTCAGCACTGGTGTTTAAGTTAACTTCAACAAACGAAGTATTACCATCAGCTTCTATTTTCATTAACCATGGTGTGCCATCAGCAGGCGCGGTTACAATTTTCATTTCAAATTGGAACACACCTTCAGTCAATAACGCTGAAGCATCAAAACTGCCATTATCGCGACCGAAGAAGCCTTGAACGGTTTCAGGTGCACCTAGTACAGAAAACTCTGCCACTAAGCCATGTGCTTCATCATCCATTTCTTCAGTGGGTGTTGAGCCAGCACAGCAATCCCATAGAGGCCAAGCAGGGTTAATCGCGTCTTCAAATAAAACAAGCTCTGGATAAACCACGTTGCCAGGTTCAGCAATAGTCACATTATCTACACGATATACTGCTCCTTCACCTGTTCCCCAAGCTGGGAATATCATAATGACATCTATGGCGCTGATATCTAAACCTGCGTCAGTGAGATCAGATAGGCTAAACGTGTAGGTTTGCCATTCACCTGTTTCTGGGTCAACGCCTTCATTACTGGTATTAAGCGCTACTTCTGCAAACGATGTATTGTTATCACCCTCTACCTTCAAAGTCCAAACTGTTGAGCTTGTAGGTTGTGATACCACTTTCATTTCAAAAGATAAGCTTCCAGTAGTCAACATAGCTGATGCATTAAATGGCACACCACCTTCTGTGAAGTCTGGGCGACTGTAAAATCCTAACACTGAACCGTCATTGTTAAGTACTTGGAATTCAGCAACTGCACCATGTTGGGCATCGTCAATAACAACTTCAGGGACGGTCCCACCACAACAATCCCATAATTTCCAAAGTGCATTTTCGCCGTCAGCAAAAATAGTGATAGGTACTGCAACATCTGGAACAGGAGGAGTAGGTGTGGGTGCTTTACCTATCACCAAAGCGCCATCTGGAACGTCATCAGAGGCTTCGACTTTGTAATTAGTACGAATGGTTTCACATCCTGCACCCGTCATTGGGTCAGATGCACATTCATACACTCGCACGTAGTCAATTGCAAAGGTTTGACCTTCTGCAAAATCTGCTGGGTCAATGCCGTCAGGGTAATCAGCACCATTGTTAGTATTTGCTGGGAAAGTTCCACCCACTGCAAGATTTAACAAAATATGGAAATCTTGATCAAAGGGAGCTGTGTCCCATTTAGTTTCAAGTTCACCAGTAATAATATCGTAGTATTCAGCAAACCAGCCCTTGTGAACCAGTCCAACTGATTCACCTTTACTGTTGAACCTAACCTCAGATTTCATTTGTGTTGCATACAGGTAACCATCCATATACCAGCGAATCTCACCTTCTTGCCATTCAATGGCGTAAGTGTGGAAATCGTCAGCAGGGTTGACATTGCCGGCAAGAGAATAGGCTTTTCCTGATTGTTCGTTATTTGGCCAATCACGGCCGTAATGCAAGGTGCCGAAAATGTTGTTTTCTTCTACACCTTCTGCGTTTGGCACTTTTAGGTTGACAGATTCGACTATGTCAATTTCACCTGACTTTGGCCAACCTCCATAGACT
>CAJQKX010000054.1 GCA_905479025.1 uncultured Paraglaciecola sp. | reverse complement strand
TATTAGATTGCAGGCCAATTTTATTCCCGCTCCTATAATAGTATTCAATATTGGGCCCATATAAATATATACACAAAAATAATTTTACAAAAAAATAAATATGTGTAATATATAGTATATGTCACAGAAATCTATTTTGGAAATGCTTAGAAAAAATTTAAACTCATATCAGTCTACATGTTGGTTAAAAACTGAAAATGCAAAATTGAATGGATCTACTCCTGCAGAATTGATGATGGAAAATCAAACAGACAAAGTATCAAGAATATTGCCAGAAGAAATAAAAAGAATAAAAAGTAAAAAAAATACTAATTGAATTAGTAAACAAAAAATAACGAATATCAAGATACAGCGACAATAAACATTGAGCCGCTGGTTTTTATTTGAGAAGAGTACAGTAATTTACCGTTGACTACTGGAACCCAAATAGATAAAGTACCAGCTTCGTACCTCGAGTGTTTAGTATCATAATTATTTAGATAATCATGTTCATAGCGATGGTATAAAGTTTTATCCTCATTTCCAAAAAATAACCCATGAAGCTGAAAATGTGAATTGGTTGCTTCTCCTTTAACTATAATTTGTACGGCGGCGAGATCATTACCTAGGGCAGTTACATCAAACTCCTTGTTGGGATGATTTCCTGCCCCATGGATTTTTAGAGGGGACACATTTCTTACGCTTCTATTTTTAAAAAAATTATCTTCAGTTAATGGAGAAAAACTGTTGATTGCTCCATTCTGTCTTACAAGCAACAACAGATCTTCGGATGGAGAATACTGCTCAGGGGCAAGAATATCAAGATCTTCTATAAATTTAGCCACAATCAAGCAAATCCGTGAAGATATAATTTCATATACCCCGATCCATCTGTGGACCTCCATTGGCACTTATGCAACCAAAAATGTATCTTAGCATTATCATCCAAAGGCATCCATAAGCTGTGATGTCGCATGTGGCCTCTTTCATAATAACTTTCATACCAGTGGCCGCCCCACCTATTGGAATTATCATAGTACTCAAGTATCAAACCTGGCCAACCAGAGCCTCTATGCTGAAAAGATACAAGCGCAGAAGATGCGGTGATCGGCACGCCTTTATCTACAAGAGAGATACTCTCAAGATATTGTGTTTGAGGAGCTTGGTCGGATCTTGGACCCTCCGAATCTCCAACCTGAGGCAGGTTTTTTATGTACTTTTGAGTCTTAAATATAGTTAGGCCAGGACCCGGAGAAGAATAGTTTGATGCGGAGTCGGAGTTGGTTAAATTCATTCTATAGGTAGAGCCATCTGGTTTTTGTACAATGACAAAATCGTAGGATGTATTCAAAGAGCCATCGTCAGCAGAATTGAAGTGTTGTATTTGCTTATCCATTATCAATAATATCCATTAATCCAAATATAATTATTTTCGGAGGAATTGGTGCTGATTGTAGCTTTAATTTTTGCAACCCCATTGACCATTGGAACAGTCCATTGTCCGGATTCATGATATGCCCTGGAGTGCCGCATTTTATTTTGCCAGCCTGTTTGTGTAGTACCGCTTTCGTCAGCATAGTCTTGAATATTTACAAATGCCCGAGGATACTCCCCACCTATTATTTTGCAGGTGAATATCACTCCAGATACTTCGAGCGGGTTTGGAACTAAATACTCAGGCTTGCCCCAGACACTTCGTTTTGTAAAATCTATAGTAATCAATTTATTACTGCAATTACCTTTATGAATTTGGTATCTTAAGTGAAACAATTTCACGCCCGCATAAGGCGTAGAAGAATCCATAGATTTTGCCCCAGGCATTGCATAAGTTTTCCCTCCAGGCTTCTGAACCATTATTAAATCGGACAGCGGATCGTAATCGGCTAAACTTAACTCAGGCAAGTGATTAATAGAAAGAGACATAAATTTATATACACTATTTTATACTTAAAAGATGCTTGCAGATATCTTCTGCACATTATTATAATATTTTATATTATATTTTATACTCAAACTATATTTAAACTATATTCAAATCATAAATTAATTGTATTTATTTTTAGCGGTATTTATTGAAAAACAAAAAAACAAAAGCTAGTATATAACATACATGAAAGATTCATTGAGCGTGGTTAGTGTTTTATTGGTTATATTTTACATGGGGTGGTTTATGTGGAAGCAGAGAGAGCTAATACAGTCGCAGAACGACTATATCGATCAACTCGAACATGATGCAATAATTCAAAATATATTATTACAGCAAGTAATTCAAGAAAAAGAAAGTCCAATATATAAAAGAACTATATAATTGCCGCGAAAACTAATCAATCTTTTAGTTTAATTTTTAATATACTTTTATATAATAGTACATATGACAGACGCAACACTAGAAAATCCAGAAGAAACTGAAAAGAAAAACGCCAAATCAACAGAAAACAAAGAGTTGACTGATGAGCAAAAACTAGATTACGATATGGCTATTGCTGCTATAGCGAATCAATTTCTTGATAAAACTAATTTGGCAGAAGCTTTCAGCACTGTACCATTAAGCACATTAATTCAATCGGTTCAAAGCCAGGCAGTCACACAAGCTAAAGAAACAATCAAGCAAATGCCCGCCGAAGACTATAACGGACTTGTCAATGACCTCAAAAATCAGTCAGAGAAACAAGAAAGCGAAAAAACAGAATAAACTTTTAAAAATCTATATTCCATGAAGACCAACGGTGATCATTTGCCGTTGGTTTTTTATTTTAGTTTACTTATAATGTAATTTAAATTGTCGCAAGTTATTTTATCGACCGAAATATCTGCACGTTTATCAGTTTTTAAAGTAAATCCAGATTCTCGCTCAGTGTCTATTATTAGGTAGCTTATAAAGTCATGCGCGCCAAACCCTTTGAGCCAGCTCCAATACATACTACGAGTGCCTGGCGGGCATTCTAGAAGCACATCCTCGAATTTGTATGTTCGAGCATATAATGTAACATCTCGAAAACAAGAAATTTCACTAGGAGGCTCGCTCAAGCAAGATTCTATAATCAATTTCATGTAAAATACATTACACGAAAAAATGCTTTACTCTTTAGTGTTTAACTTTGAGTTTGGCTGCGTAGTCGCAATATACTCTAAAGCTTTTTCCCAATCTTCATCATTTTTATTGATTTCTTTATTTTCATATACAGAGAAAATGCACATCAATTCAGAACCATCTTCCGAAAAACGCAGCGGAGTATATTTATAATTAGTTGATTCAAATTTTGGAGAAATAAGCGGTAAGTTTTCTTTCATAATTTTTATTTGATAGAAGCAGTAGCTGTTAATAAACTATCGTACACAAAAGTTCCTGATTGTACATAATCAGCAATCGCAACGGCGTCTACATGGTATAAGGAGTTTGTTCCAGGAATTCCTGCAGTCTGATTGCTTCCTGTAGTCTCAGCCTCATTGCTTCCAAAATCTTTAGTATTGGGCATGGAAAGAGATGCGTATTGCCTGGGATAAATCGCAGCTGTGGTAGTATAGACTGTTACTCCATTAGCTTTTGTAAAAATTGGGCCGTTGGCTTCAAAGATAGAGCTTTGTATGATAGATATTATCGACAATTTTATTTCTACGCTTGTTGTAAAACAAATATTTGCATTGAATGTCCAACCACTAGCTGTGGCGGCATAAAGGTGTCCGTTATATTCAAGTATACGCATTTTTCCAGCGGCAGCCACATCTAAAACGGTATTGAATCCTCCCACATAACTTGCAAAATCCAATTCAACAGCATTCAATGAGAAGCCTTGAAGTAACGGATCTGCAATCGTTGTGCCTGTTCCAAATCCAGCAGCAACTCTAATTGTGGTTGATCCTCCGTCTCTAGATTCAAATACTCGAGGAATTGAATATGTGCTTGAACCGCTAATTTTTATTTTGACTCCTACAAACGCATTAAGTCCAACTCCCTCTGAACGAAAGATTCCAAAGCATAATCCATTATGATTGATATCTTGAATGTCAAATTTAATCAACTCAAAAGTCAAGAATCCACTGCCGTTCCATAAAATCATATTATTAACCTCTGAATTTTGTCCAGATATAGTGACTGTATTTCTTGTTCCTACATTTGTGGCATTGTGAGCGTCTTGGTGCAAGATTCCATATGTTCCATAATAATAATTTCCAACGACACTAATCTCACAAGAAAAATATCGCATATCATAATGATTGGTGCTTGCAACCCTTGTTTCAGTAACATCTGTTTCTAAAACTATTTTAACAAGCGTACCTGATGAAAAATTGTTTTGCGCAAAAACCATAGCATGCCACAAATTATGAAATTTTATATCTGCGACATTCCAACCTGCGTTAAATTCGCCAGGAGTGTATGTCATGTCTTGTGTATTCCATCGTCCTCCTGATCCATTTTTTACAATCAAGAGAATGAAAGACGAATCCGAAGAGAGTTTTAATCCTCCTTCTGAATTTTTGCTCAATCCTCCGCCCAATTGCACTGGAGCTACGACATCAGATAGATCTGATAATTTTACTTTCGCATTTTGCCCATTATGAGCGACCACGATCTCTGAATCCCGATCAGGGCTCGAGCTTGAATTTAGATCTGATATTTTTGTTCCCATGATTATTGTTACACTTTGATTATATATTTGTGATTATGCCTTTTAATTGTTTTGAAAAGTATTTCTGTATAGTGCTTCCAAAAGAGTTCTCGCTAACTTCGTACAACAACTTTAATATGAGTATACATCGTTCCCCAATTTCCCGTTATTGAGGGCTGTGTCCCGACTGGGTCTCGGGACCCGACCCATCCTTCTTGAGAGAGCGCGACCTTAAGGGAGGTGCTTGTTGCATTATATATTTGGGCGCCGAATTGATGATCGTTGGGAGCTTCTATTCTGTGTATTACGTTTGAAACCGATACCGCATCCGTGCCGAATGCGTCTTTGGCCATATAAATCTGT
>CAJQKX010000053.1 GCA_905479025.1 uncultured Paraglaciecola sp. | reverse complement strand
TGCACCTCGGCTTAACCTCGTCTATGCAACATATAGCAGATTATTTATCCCGAACGACTCGCACATTACATCGCCAACTAAAACAAGAGCAAACCAGTTGGCGACAAGTACGTGATGAGGTGCGCATAGGCATAGCAGAAGAGCTATTATCAAACCCAATGAAATTGGATGAAATTGCCGAGCGACTTGGCTTTAGTGATGGGGCTAATTTTAGCCACAGCTTTAAGCGCTGCAGAAATATAACGCCAAGCCAGCACCGAAAGCAGTCAAAGAATAATTAAAAAGCACACAGCACTTGGGACCTTATTTTAAAATATAGAAGTGCCTTTATTATCAACTTCATTCTAACAAATGCGAAAAATCAGTAAGGAAAGAAGTGAATTCATAGCTATTACCCATTCCATCCTCGCAACCTAGTTTTAGAAATATTGAAGGACGCATAACTAGTCACTGATTACATGGCCTTATTCTATTATTTATCTAATCCAAACGGGTTATCTATATTATTGCTCGGCTCGGTAAACCAGCGTGGTCCAGAGTCTGTCATATAAAAATGGTCCTCTAAACGAATGCCAAACTCATCAGGTACCACCAACATGGGTTCGTTACTAAAACACATACCTGTGGCAAGGGGGGTTTTATTACCACCAACTAGATATGGCCATTCATGAATGTCTAAACCAATACCATGGCCAGTGCGATGCGGACAACCTGGTGTTTGATATTCTGGTCCTAGACCTTGTGATGCTAAGTAACCACGAGCCGCATCATCCACAACTTCACAAGGCACGCCAATTTTCGCAGCATTAAAGGCAGCAAGTTGTGCATGTTTTTCAATATCCCAAAATTCCCTCTGCCTAGTTGTTGGCTCACCAAACACATAACTACGGGTAATATCCGATAAATAATCGTGTACTTTACAGCCCGTATCTATTAATACCATATCACCTTTTTTTAGTACTTGAGCATCTTTCACACCATGGGGGAAAGAGGTGGCGACCCCAAATAACACAATACAAAAATAGTTACCTGGCGCACCCACTTTTTGGTGCGCACGTTTAATAAATGCTTCTACTTCTGTGGTGCTTATGCCAGCATAAAGCATACTGGCCGTAGCTTGATGTACAGCCAGGGTCATGTTCATTGCAGCTTGCATTAATGCTATTTCGTTTTCTGATTTGTGCATTCTACAATGGGCTGTAACGGCTTGTGCGTTGATCAGGTTTAAGCCCGTTTGGGCTTTATTGATACCGTCGAATATAAAGAACTGCGCGCTTTCATCGATACCAATAGTGGCGGTATCAGCTATTTTTAATTGTTTTAATACCTCTACAAATAAGCTGTACGGGTTTTGGTGTTCTTGCCATCCGTGTATTGGCCCGTCTATAACCTTAAAGCCATTTAGGCTGCCTATTTCAAAATAGGGCGCTATGTATTGCACAATACCAAAGGCAGGTAATATAGCGCCAACCAGGCGCTCACTTGCATACCATTTCATGCCTGTGAAGTATGTAAGATTAGTACCAGCATTTAGATACACAACATCAATATTGTTGGCTTGCATATACTCTTGGGCATTAGCAATGCGCGTGAAGTATTCTTCAGGCTGAATAGGAACAAGCGTTTTGGTCATATCGCTTAATGAGGCTAAAGCTTGCTCTGGTGTTTGGGTGCCTATACCAATGGTCATCATTTTATCCTTTTAGATACTCACAAATTACGTAATCGAGTATCGTTTTTCGTGCTGATTAAGCAACATAATATCACCCCTTTGTGCAAGTTAGGCTGTAAAGAGCGTAATAACGTTTTCTGTAACCTTCAATTAGTAATGACGGTATTATTTTTATGTGTTGAGCCCACCTCAAATATTAATCGACAACTGTGGAGCATCATTATGCCTAAGCACTTTTACAAAAATATCAAACTTTATGTTGACCAAGAAATTACGTTTGCGAAGAAAGCGAGAAAAGTGAGAAAACAGGGCAACGTGAGTGTTGAGTTTTAACATTTAGAAAATACCCATGTTCTTGGACAGGCATCCACTTTTTTACACACCAAAGTGCATTTTTTGATGTTGTTCTGGGCTGTTAGGCAGGTCAATATTAAAAAAGGTTTAGATCAAGTAATGCGTATAGTTGGCGCAGCAACAAAAACCACCATTAGTTTTATCCCTTCTGGTAATAGTGAGGGAACTAACATTAGCCCTTTTAAGGTATTAGCTGTGACACCTAAACTCGCAACCATTCTTGCTAAGGCTAACGGGCAAACACCTACTGACTAGCTCAGAGCTAACCACAATCCTACACCTATCAACAAGGTGCCAGAAATACCGTTCATCCAACGTATATTATTGCCTTTATTAAGTAGGGTTTTTAATCCCTTGCCCCCTGTGGCATAAATCAACATACAGATAAACTCGCTAAACATAATAATACCCACCAGCGCCAAAAGCTGAAACGTAATAGGTTGAGTTGCATCGATAAAAGGTGGCAAAATTGACAGCATAAACGCCCACCCTTTTGGGTTAGCGATGGCGGTGACAAATCCTTGTGATATTAGGGCATAACGATTAAGTGCTAAGTCCATCTCTGAACTAAGGGACAGATGCGTTCCCGACCGGTACATTTTGCACCCTAAATACATTAGATACAGTCCGCCTATCCACTTAAACCATGTGAACACTGTCGGGTAATTCAGCATAATTGTAGCTGCGCCCATCACTGCCGAAACAGCAACTAAGGCTACACCGAATACTTCGCCTAGCATCATCCACAACGTTCGGCGCAAGCCAATTTTTAGTCCTAATGTCATGGCCAGCGTCATACACATACCGGGTGTAATGGAGATAAAAAACATAGTGGGGATAAATACGGCTAGAGTAGCGAAGGTAGGCATAAATGCTTATTAAGTTTAAATCTAGCGGCATCTTACGGAACAACAGATATTTTTGGAACTGAATAAAATATTGGTTTTATATCGTTTTAACGGCAACTAACTCTGTTGGTGTTCGCTCCACTTGATAACGTGGGGATCAAATCCCTTATCCAAAGTAGGTTTAACGATATTAAAATAAGGAGATATATCAAAATCTCTAGGTACAAATAAAGTGTGATGGCGAATTTGTAAGACTTCGTTGTAATGCGCTTTATTATAAGAATGTTTGGTCTTATCAAAAAAGATATCTGGCAATATAGGATAACGAATTGACTGGAATGTCTGGGCAATGAACGAGCTGCAAATAGCTCGGGTTGGATCACCGCTCCCAAGGATAATCATTTTTCTGCGCCAACGAATCGGCACTGGTGGCGTTTGAACCAGATAACGCATTAAATCAAACACATTCTTCATATCGTACTGATATCCAACTTGAGCCAAAGCGAACCCAATAGCATTATCTATTTCTTCATCATTCAACCCTACTGGACGACAGATTCTAGTATCTAAGTGTTCATAATGACTCAGAGATACTGTCCTTATACCATCGAGAACATCGGCTTCGACTAAGGTGACATTGTCACAATTAGGGACTGTACTCTTGCTATCATCGGCGATGCATAAAGCAGCATGAGACCATGTGGATTGAGTAAGGAATTTAATTGCTGTGCTGATCCTACTTGAGCCATCAACTAACAATACATCGCCCACCCTTATTGTGGAGGCCAACAATTCTGGTTTGCAGGTTGATGGTTGAATAAACCCGCTCGGTTTATCCAAATACGCAGCTAACCCACGGCCAATTTTATTCAATAAACTCATTCAACATTCAGTCCTGTGCAAGTATTTCTAATAATTCAATTTCAAGTAACTAATTAGAAGTTTCCGAGCTGAAATTGCTGATACAACGTTTGCCGTCGACTTCCATGGTTTACAGACTGGTATCTCTACACAGATCTTTTGATATCGTGAATTGAGTTAATACTATATTACCATCTTGATAAAACCGCTCCTAGTTAGTACTAAAACTTTGCCCGTAAGTCTGTTGTATGCCCTGTTCCTTTGTAACATCTCATAGCGGAAAAGACGACAAAGATGGATGCTAAGATTACCTTTTAGCTCGCTCATTTTTGTTAAAAATGTATACAGCACGCTTTTTTTTATTCACCATAAGCAACATCGCAAATGGCCTAGCCATTATTAGGAGATTATTATGCCAACACTCCACGGGGTGTCTGCTTCACCTTATGTTAGAAAAGTACAAGCTGTGTTGAATACCAAAAGTATCCATTACACCATTAATCCGATCATACCATTTGGCGAAAAAAGTGAACTGTTATCACTTAATCCTTTAGGTAAAATTCCTGTATATCAGAATGATGAAGTGACATTGGGCGACTCGTCTGTTATTTGTGCTTACCTGGAAAAGAATCACCCAGATACGCCACTTTATCCAACAGATGCAACTGAGTATGCCAATGCGCTTTGGTTAGAGAAATATGCTGACACTCATTTAACACCTTCCCTAGGCACAATTTTTTTTCAACGAGTGCTTAATCCTAAAATGTTTGGAACCCCAACTGATGAAGAAGCGGTGGCGAAAGTGGTCAACGGCGATGCGCCAATCATCTTCGATTATCTAGAAACACAGCTTGGTAACAATGCTTATTTTGTTGCTAATACCTTAAGCATCGCAGATTTTGCTATTGCGTCACCTTTTGTTAATGCTGCTGCAGGTGGCTTGAAAGTGGATGGTGCTCGCTGGCCGAATCTTGCAGCGTTCGTATCTCAAATGTTCGCTAACCCTACTTTTAATGAAAAAATCTTACTTTAATTTTTATAATCATTTAAATGCGAAGGTAAAAGATAAACCGACTCGCGTAGCTACACCCATACTAGATCGGTTTTGCTTCCCAAAAGATAAGCAACGAAAACGAATAGGTTAATAATTTAGATGCAGCTGCCATGCTTTAAATCCATTAAATGATGCGATTTTCTGTGAAATACAGCAATTATCTTCAAACTCCTTCAATAAACCGCATTCCTCCGCAGTTCCATTCACCCCCACACTCCATACAGCTCCATTCAAATATCTGCAATTAACTGCATTTAGCTTCATTACGATACATTTCAATGCACTTAGCTGCAATATTCTAAACATTAGCATTCATGCTGCTTGTTCAAATTCCAATGGACCTTAATCTCTAACAGCTGATGTTGTTTGGTAAGGAGGACAGAATAGCTTCTTAAACTGCCCTTAAGCTTTTTTAAGCTGACCATCGCAATCCAAAAACGCACAACACTTTATTTAAGTGTGTTGGCTTACATAACGATGCAATTGCTGCAAATAGTCGTTTTATCTAACCAAGCGACTTAAAATGCATTACCATTTAATCAATTGATTTTAATGATATTAAGGACTATTTCTATTATCTGGTTTTGATTAAACTAAACAACTTTTTACAAAACATTCAGTTTCTCATTTAAATGCGAAGATAAAAGATAAACCGACTCGCGTAGCTACACCCATACTAAATCGGTTTTGTTTCCCAAAAGGTAAGCGACGAAAACGAATAGATCAATAATCTAGATGCATCTGCCATGCTTTAAATCCATAAAATGATGCGATATTCTTTGAAATACAGCAATTATCTTCAAAATCCTTCAATAAACCGTATTCTTCCGCAGTTCCATTCAACCTCCCACACTCCATACAGTTCTATTCAAATTTATGCAATTAACTTCATTTAACTGCATTTAGCTGCATTTAACTGCATTTAACTGCATTTAACTGCATTACGATATATTTCGATGTGTTTAGGTGCAACACTCTAAACATTAGTATTCATGCTGCTTGTTCAAATTCAAATGAACCGTAGTTTGTAACAGCTGATGTTGTTTGGTCAGGAGGGCGGAATAGTCACTAGAACTGCCATAGGCTTTTTTAAGCCCACCATCGCAATTCAAAAACACACAACACTTTCTTTAAATGTGTTGGCTTACATAACGATGTAATTGCTGCAAATAGTCATTTTGAGTCGCATTATCCAACCAAGCGACCTTAAATGCATTGCCGACCAGAGTCACTATCTGGTTTTGATTAAACTTCCCTTCTTTTTGCAACTCAATCAGGTTCTCATTTAAATAAGCCCTAAAATAGGCAGGATCGTCTGAATTGATGGTGACTAACATGTCTTTTTTAAGCATTTTATGAATTTCATCTGAGGTAAGTGATTGCACCACAAATTGATTGGACACTGGGCACACAGTCAGTCCTAACTTTTTGTGCTTGATAAGCTCACACAATACTTCACACTCTAGTGAGTTGATCCCATGATCGATACGATCAACCTGAATATCGCTAACACATTGTTTAATATGCATCAGACTATTTTGCTGATTAACATCACAGTGCATTGTGAGCTTTAACCCCATTGCTTTTGCTTCTGAAAATACCTCAGCAAACTTTACTGGAGGGTTGTTCCTCTCATCAGAATCAAGCCCCACCCCGACCAACCAATTGCGATAAGGCTTGGCTAACACTAAATGTTGCATGGCAGACTCCGCACTCATCTCTCGCAAAAAACACATAATAAGCTGGCTTTTAATACCCATTTTTTTTTCTGCATTTACTTGAGCTTGATGGATACCGGTTATCACGGTATCAAAGCTGATCCCTCTGGAGGTATGTGCTTGTGGGTCAAAGAATAGCTCTGCATATAAGGTTTCTTGGCTTCTGGCTTTGGTCAAGTATGCGAAGGTCAATTGGTAGAAATCATCCTCTTCCACCAGCACATTCATGCCTGCATAATAAATATTTAAGAATGATGGCAAGTCATGAAAGTCATAGGCAGCCACTAAGGCCTCTGGTGTTTTGTAGGCCAACTCAGCCCCATTTTTTTTGGCAAGTTGAAAGCTTAGTTCTGGTTCGAGTGTCCCTTCAAGGTGAACATGTAGTTCTGCCTTAGGCATTTTCTCAATAAAATGTTGCATATCATATTTACTCACTATTGATTACGTATGAATAAACTAAGCAACTTTGGTACCCATTAGCTTAGCCCCTATTTTACTTATGCTAACAAGCAAAATATGTGTGATGTTACGAGTCAAAATCACGATTAGAGGTAAAAATGCACTTTTAAGGGGCAATATATTTGAAGTGAAGTGAACGATTCAATACCCTAGTACTTACAACCGCTGATTAATTCCTTTCGAAACTAAGAAAAGGTCCATTAAAAGAAATGCTTGTTGGATAGAAAGTGGAATGTAAGTTAACTCGAAAACATAAGAAACATGGTTTTTACTCACTTTGCGATGTTTCTTATAAGTATTTAAATTAAATACTCACTCGCTTATAAGGACGATATTCTGGCATCCAGAAATTGCGCTCAATACGCTCTTCTAATATTTCATCTGATACTTCTAAAGCCAGATTTTGCTGCATGGCTATTTTTGCTACATCAAAGGCAATTTTTCTACTCAATTGAGCTATTTCGCACAATGCGGGGAGTAACTCACCTTGCCCCGTTGCAGCAAGAGGGGAAGCTTCGGCCAGAGCGGCGCTGGCTGCCATTAACATCTCGTCGCTGATTAAACTGGCTTTTGCTACAATGACGCCTAAACCAATACCAGGAAAGATATAACTATTATTACACTGAGCAATGGGATAAATTTTATTTTTATATTTAACCGGTTTAAAAGGGCTGCCCGTTGCAACAATAACCTTACCATCCGTCCATTCTATAACCTGATGTGGTGTTGCCTCAACTTGCCGAGAAGGGTTACTTAAAGGAAAAATAATCGGCAATTCACAATGTTTTTTCATACTACGGATAACTTGTTCCGTAAACAGCCCCGCCTGACCCGACACACCGATTAAAATATCCGGCTGTGCACAATTAACCACATCCAGCAATGACGCAAATTCACCACTAAATGACCATTCTTTAATGGCATCTTGAGACTGAACAAGACGTTGTTGGAAATCTCGCAATTCTTGCATACCTTCGGTCAGCAAACCAAATCGATCTACCATAAATACCTGGCCCCGGGCTTGTGTATCTGAAATACCTTCTTTGCACATTTGTTGAATAATTTGCTCTGCAATACCACACCCTGCGGATCCTGCACCAACAAAAGCCACTTTTTGTTCAGACAAATTGGTATTTTTACTTTACAAGCGGCCAATATAGTA
>CAJQKX010000052.1 GCA_905479025.1 uncultured Paraglaciecola sp. | reverse complement strand
AAATTAGCATTCTATTGCTCCTTTATCCGTTAAAATTACTGTTCCCTCACTAAAATTAGTGTAAATCAGCAGCATAGCCATTAGATTTACCCAGTCGGTTTTTCCCTATTTTTGTTGTCACCACAAAAAACAACCGAAAAATTCTTATCTTTTAATTTCTACTTTTTCTTATATTATTTATAACTTTTCTTGTAACCAATCTTGCACTGAATTAATGGCTGAGTCTAAGTTTTGCGGTTGGGTTCCGCCAGCCTGAGCCATATCAGGGCGACCTCCTCCTTTACCACCAACTTGTTGAGCAACAAAGTTGACCAATTCCCCTGCCTTAACCCTAGACACTAAGTCCTTGGTCACACCGACTATTAAGCTTACTTTACTTTGTTCAGCTATGCCTAAAATAATTATTGCGCTACCTAACTGGTTTTTGAAATCATCGACCATAGCTCTAAGAGCTTTTGCCTCAACACCCTTTAATACTGTACAGAGCACTTTCACACCTTTGATTTCATATAACTCCGACAACACATCTGTAGCAGCACTATTGGCTATTTGTCGTTTAAGCTTTTCTAATTCTTTCTCTATTATTTTATTCTGATCAAGTACATGTTCTATACGACCAGTTAAGCCTTGAGGATCTATTTTTAATAGACTAGCAATTTGACTTATTTGCTGCGATTGACTTTGAACTGCATCTAACGCTTTTCTCCCAGTAACCGCCTCTAATCTTCTGACACCTGCCGCAATACCGCTTTCTGAAAGAATCTTAAAGAATCCAATATCGCCAGTTCTATTAACATGCGTACCACCACAAAGTTCCATTGAAAATCCTCCCATAGATACTACGCGAACATCTTCTGAGTACTTTTCACCAAATAACGCCATTGCACCTGCAGACTTTGCTTCGTCCAAATTCATTAATTTGGTATCAAGGCAGTGGTTGGAACGAATGTGCTCATTAACTAACTTTTCAACACTTTTAAGTTCCTCATTGGTAACAGCTTCAAAATGTGAAAAATCAAAACGAAAACGCTCGTCCGACACCAGTGAACCTTTCTGGTTTACATGCTCGCCCAAGACTTGTTTTAAAGCAGCATGCATAAGATGCGTGGCACTGTGATTTAATTTTATAGCTTCACGGCGCTCAAGATCAAACTCAGCTTGCACAATATCACCCAGTTTAAAGTCTGAATAAGCCGTCCCCATGTGAGCAATTGCATTACCCAACTTAACCGTGTCTCTGACTTTAAAGCTGCCATTAGCAGTTTTAATTTCGCCAGAATCTCCAATTTGACCACCTGATTCAGCATAAAAAGGGCTCTTATCAAGAACAATAATACCCTCATCACCTTTACTTAATTGTTCTACTTCATGACCGTCAACAAACAACTCAATAACTCTAGCTTGCTCGCCTTTTTGATCATAACCGGTAAATTCAGAAACACAATTAGACTTTAGTCGCTCATTATAATCTGTATCAAATTGGCTAGCTTGTTGCGCGCGTTTACGCTGGGCATTCATAGCGACTTGAAAACCTTCTTCGTCAATACGAAGTTCTTTTTCACGGGCCACATCATTGGTTAAGTCCGCAGGGAAACCATATGTATCGTAAAGCTTAAATACTAATTCGCCTGGCACTACATCAGATGACAGCTGCTCAAGTGCATCGTTAAGGATACTCATGCCACGTTCAAGGGTTCGAGAAAATTGTTCTTCTTCAGTTTTTAATACTTTTTCTATAAGTAAGCGATTCGTAGTTAGCTCTGGGTAAGCTTCAGCCATTTGCGACTCCAATGCCTCTACCAAACGATAGAAAAAAACATCACTGGCACCAAGCTTATTACCATGTCTGATTGCCCTGCGAATAATACGTCTTAAAACATACCCTCTGCCTTCATTTGAGGGAATAATACCGTCACAAATTAAGAAACAACAAGAGCGAATATGATCTGCAATAACACGTAAAGATTTGTCTTGTTTGTCCTGTGTTCCAATAATATTAGCAGCGGCATCAATTAAATTTTGAAAAATATCAATTTCATAATTACTATGCACATTTTGTAAAATAGCTGATATGCGCTCTAAACCCATACCCGTATCAATGGAAGGCTTTGGTAATGGCTGCATGGTTCCATCACTTTGACGATTAAACTGCATAAATACCAGATTCCAGATTTCAATAAACCTATCACCATCTTCTTCTGGGGTTCCCGGAGGTCCGCCCCAGATATGTTCTCCGTGATCATAGAAAATTTCTGAACAAGGACCACAAGGGCCAGTATCGCCCATAGACCAAAAATTATCTGAAGTACTAATACGAATAATTTTGTCTTCTGAAATACCTATTTTGTTTGCCCAGATATCAAAGGCTTCTTCATCATCGTGATAAATAGTGACTAACAATTTATCTTTAGATAGTTTTAATTCTTTAGTCAAAAAATCCCAGGCATATTGAATAGCATCAGCTTTAAAATAATCACCAAAACTAAAATTACCTAACATTTCGAAAAAAGTATGATGACGAGCGGTATAACCTACATTCTCGAGGTCATTATGTTTACCACCTGCTCGCACACAGCGTTGAGAAGATGTCGCCCTATCATAACTTCGGGTTTCTGTACCTAAAAACACATCTTTAAACTGATTCATACCCGCATTTGTAAACAAAAGCGTCGGATCGTTTGTAGGAACTAAAGATGAACTGGATACTTTTTGATGTCCTCTTGCGGCAAAAAAATCTAAAAATGCACACCGGATCTCGGCGGTTGTTTTACTCATTTACAATCCTGAAATATTAATGATTAATGGAGTTCAAATATGCCCAAAACAACATAAAAACTGCGAATGTCGCCAAAGATATCAGTTTAGAGAACTTTTGTTAAGGTTAGTGTTTACACTTAAGAGAGTTAATCTTTTCACGGCTCAATAGCATAGCAAATTTGTTCATGGGTAAAACTAAGATAATATAAAGATTGTGGTTATTTCTGTTTTTTTACCCAGCTGCAGCAGGCGTACCTCCATATTTTTTCAAACACTTTGCAGCTAATTCAAACCAATTGATATTAAGTTCACTCATTGCTGCAGCCATAATTTCAGAAAATTCTGATATTTTTTCAATTCATGACGTATTTTTGGTTCGCCTGTGCGTTTGCTCGTTTGACCTCACATCAAAAACGCTTAAAATCTCACATTATTTTACAGAATATTCTGATTAATTGTATCTATTCATTCGACGCACAGATGACGCTCAAGTTCACGTAACAAGAGTTCTTTGAGAATTTTGCATTGATTATAATCTCGCCCCGCAAGCCAGCTAGTGATGGTATATTTAATGATCTTAACTTCATTTTCTGCCATATTAGGAAGATAAATTCAGCAAAGAATTAGACCCAACATTGTCAATATATAGCACAGAATATACTTTCAAATTTAGCACCTCAATTGAACAAGTGGGTCAAACAGTTTGGGACAATTTAGCTAATGGCAATAGTCCATTTTGCCAATATCCTTTTTTGCATGCCCTAGAAACCTCTGGCTCGGTAGGTGGAAAATCTGGGTGGCAGCCTTTCCACTTAGTAATCTATCAAAATTCTGATCCTGTTGGCATTTTACCTTTATACAAAAAAACACATAGTTACGGCGAATATGTATTTGATTTTGCTTGGGCAAACACTTATCGGCAATATGGCGTTAACTATTACCCTAAATTAGTGGCCGCCATACCTTTTACGCCTGTGACTGGAGCAAGGTTAATGCTCAACGCTACAATAGATAGACAGCAACTGATACCCATTCTATGCCAAGAAATCACCAATCAATTAACGTTGTTTGGCATGTCTTCCATGCATTGGTTATTTGTGGAGCAAGATATTAGCCAAACACTGCATGAGCATCACCAAATACAACGTAAAGCCGTTCAATTTGAATGGTTCAATCGTCAATATTCGTCGTTTGATGATTATTTGACACATTTTAATTCGCGCAAAAGAAAGAATGTTAGGAAAGAGCGCATTAAAATTACAACTGAAGGTATAAAAGTTGTTAGGTTGTATGGGGAAGGTTTGACTGAAAAGAACATGCGTTTTTTTTATGATTGTTACAAACAAACGTATCTAAAACGTAGTGGTCATGATGGTTACTTAACCGAAGACTTTTTCCAGAAAATTTTTAGAAATTTACATCAGAACTTAATGCTAGTCATTGCTTTAAAAGACAATACACCTATTGCTAGCGCTTTATTTGTATTTGATAAAAATCAACTTTGTGGTCGATACTGGGGGGCTTTAGAAGATATAGATAACTTACATTTTGAATGTTGTTACTACCAAGGTATTGAATTTTGCATTGAAAGAAACATCGCTAAATTTAACCCGGGCACGCAGGGAGAACATAAAATATTAAGGGGCTTTGAACCTATTTATTGTTATTCAAACCATTCACTTACAGAGTTGGCGTTTCACGAGGCCGTTGAGCGATTTATAGATGAAGAAAACACTCAAATCACACAATATAAAAATAATGCCGAAAAGCTATTACCTTTTAAACAAACACAAGACTAACTAAACTTAACCTGATATCAAAGCATTTATTATTTTTGCCAGACTAGCATAAAGTTATTTGCTGGCATTACGACGGTCTCAAGAAGAAACAAAGGTTTAGCCCAAAGGGTTAATTCATTAATGTCACGAATACCACCGCACCCTTGCTGTGCTAGGTGTTGATCAAAAGCTTTGTTTGACTCACTACTATACTGCCCTTGAAATTTATAAGGGCCGTATTGACAAAACACTCCACCAACTGGCAAGTTATCGGCCACTAATTGCATCATAAATTGTGTTTCTAATGGTTGCATAATATGTGTGGTATTCGCTGTAAACACAGCATCAATATTGGCTAGTGGCCAAGTGCTAGAAGCACCGATAGTCAATGAAAAAGGTTGATGCACATTATCCACGTCTACATCTTCTAGCCACGCGGCTATGGCAAGATGTTTATCAGGCATATCACTGGTATGCCACTGAAGATGCGTTAGTCTAGGAGCAAAATGCGCGGCATGTTGCCCCGTACCAGAACCAATCTCTAAAAGTGTTGTTTTATCCACCAAAACACGACTCAATATATCTAAAATTGGTTGTTTGTTATTTTCACACGATTGGCTGAAAGGCTTCTCTAACATACTTTTACTAATCCATTGTCTATTGAAGGTTGGGCCCTAACCACTTTTCAGCTTCTAACCTATCCCAATCTTTACGTGCAGCATAATCGAGCAATTGATCTTCTTGTATTTGGGCTACTGCAAAATAACGACACTGTGGATGAGAAAAATAAAAGCCAGATACAGCTGCACCAGGCCACATAGCATAACTCTCTGTTAGTTTCATACCAGTATTTTTTTGAGTATCTAGTAAATCCCAAATCAATTGTTTTTCTGTATGTTCGGGGCAAGCGGCATAACCTGGGGCAGGTCGAATACCTTGATATTTTTCACGAATTAGCTCTTCGTTTGATAATATTTCATCGGGTACATACCCCCAAATTTCCTTACGCACTATTTTATGTAAATATTCGGCAAAGGCTTCTGCAAGCCTATCGGCTAGGGATTTAACCATAATAGAATTGTAATCATCGCCGTCATTTTCATATACTTTGGCCAATTCATCTTCCCAGGTTCCTGCTGTTACAGCGAATGCACCAATATAATCGGCTTTACCTGAAGACTTAGGCGCAACAAAGTCACTTAAACAATTGTTTGCCCCCTTAGCTTTTTCAGTTTGTTGGCGAAGATGGTGAGCAACGTGTACCACTTGACTGCGGCTTTCATCCGCATAGACTTGAATATCGTCTTCTACTCGATTAGCCGGAAAAATGCCTACCACACCATTAGCTTTAAGCTTAGAATTGTTACAGAGAGTTTTTAACATGGACTGAGCATCAGCAAATAAAATCTGTGCTTCTTTGCCTACAACTTCGTCTTGTAATATGCGTGGATACTTACCTGCCAAAGACCAGGTTAAGAAAAATGGTGTCCAATCTATATAATCAACCAACTCTGCCAATCCAATACTTACTACGTTCACACCCAACTTGTTGGGAACAGGTGGCTGATAGTTGTTCCAGTCGAACTTAAAACCATTTTCACGAGCTTGCTTTAACGTTATGGGGCGGGTACGAGGCTTTTTCTTGGCGTGTTGCTCGCGCACTTTTTCATAATCAAGTTTTAGTTCTTCTGAATAAATAGCACGATTCTCGGCAGTGATCAGTTTCTGACATACTCCCACGGCACGGCTGGCATTGGGTACATAGACCACTGGTTGATGATAATGTTGTTCAATTTTAACTGCGGTATGTGCTTTTGACGTGGTAGCACCACCAATTAATAATGGTAGATCAAACTTTAAGCGCTGCATTTCTTTGGCCACATATACCATTTCATCAAGAGAAGGGGTAATCAGGCCAGAAAGGCCAATCATATCGACATTTTCATCCTTAGCCACTTGCAACAGTTTTGCACAAGGTACCATTACCCCAAGGTCGATGATCTCAAAATTATTACATTGCAGCACCACGCCAACAATATTTTTGCCAATATCGTGAACGTCACCTTTTACTGTGGCCAATAAAATCTTGCCGTTACTGCTACCTTTGTCTTTTTCAAGCTCGATGAACGGATTAAGGTAAGACACCGCCTTTTTCATCACCCTGGCAGATTTGACCACTTGTGGCAAAAACATTTTACCCTCACCAAACAGATCACCAACTACATTCATGCCATCCATCAATGGCCCTTCGATAACATGCAATGGTTTTTCTGCCGCGAGGCGTGCCGCTTCAGTATCTTCCTCTATAAAATCCATAATGCCCCGTACCAGAGCGTGTTCAAGACGTTTGTTGACGGGTAATTCACGCCATTGTAGGTTGTCTTTAACCAATACTTTACCGTCGCCTTGATACTTGGGAGCAAGTTCTAAGAGCTTATCCGTAGCTTGGTCATGTCGATTTAAGATCACGTCCTCCACGGCTTCTTTTAGCTCCGGAGGAATTTGGTCGTACACTTCCAATTGTCCGGCATTTACAATGCCCATATCCATTCCCGCTTTAATAGCATGATATAAAAATACAG